>NZ_VWWG01000180.1:0-12692 GCF_011753085.1 Burkholderia sp. Tr-862 | reverse complement strand
GACCGCGGGCGGCCACGTGTGCGTGTCGCTCGGCGCGCTCGCGCAGCGCTACGAGGAGCCGGTCGACGACGTGCGCGCGGCGCTTGCCGCGAGCGGCGTGGTGGCGTTCGGTACGCTCGCGCGCGGCGACGAGCGGCCGCTGATCATCGACCGGCACGACCATCTGTATCTGTCGCGCTATTTCGACTACGAACGGCGGCTCGCCGATGCGCTCGTCGCGCAGGCCGGCGTCGCCGCACCGGGCGACGCGCTGTCGCCCGAGCGCTTGCGCGACAGTCTTGCGCGTTACTTCGGGCCCGCGACCGGTGAAGTGGACTGGCAGCGCGTCGCGGCGATCGTTGCGCTGACAGGGCGCGTGACGATCGTCAGCGGCGGCCCCGGCACCGGCAAGACCACGACCGTCGTCGGGGTGCTGGCTTGTCTGCTCGACGCGCATCCGGGGCTGCGCATCGCGCTGGCGGCGCCGACCGGCAAGGCCGCGCAGCGGATGCAGGAAGCGCTGCACGCGCGGGCGGGCGACCTGCCGCCGGAACTTGCCGCGCGCCTGCCCGACACGTCGTACACGCTGCATCGCCTGCTGGGCGGCGGCGGAGCGGCGGGCTTCCGCCATCACCGCGACAATCCGTTGCCGTATGACCTGATCGTCGTCGACGAGGCGTCGATGATCGACGTCGCGCTCGCCGCGCATCTGCTCGATGCGCTCGCGCCCGGCGCACGGCTCGTGCTGCTGGGCGACAAGGATCAGCTCGCCGCGGTCGAGGCCGGCGCCGTGTTCGCCGAACTCAGCGCACGGCCCACGTTTACCGCCGCGGCACGCACGCGCATCGCGGGTGCACTCGGGATCGACGAAGCCGCCTTCGTCGCGGCGTTGCCGGTGCCGGACGGCGAAGTGGCGGCGGTTGCGGCGCCCACTCCAGCACCGGCCCCAGCGCCAGCTCAGGCATCCGCGCCGGTGTCGACGACGAGCGCTACGCGCAAGCCGCCGGCGCGACGGAACGTGGATACGCGCCAGGCGTCGCTGTTCGACGACGATCCGCAGGACGAAGCGATGTCCGCTACCGATGTCGCGCCGCCGGCCGCGTCGTTGCCACCTGCGGCGCCCGCACCGACCGACATCGACAGCGCGGCTGCCGATCCTGCGTGGATCGAGGCCGACGAACTCGCGTGGCTCGACGCGGTCGAGCTCGCGCCATTCGATCCGGCCGATGCGGCCAATGCAGCCGAATCGTCGCTTGCGTCGACCGTCGCAACGCGAGCCGACGACCACGCCGTCGCGTCGCCCGCGCCCGCACCGCTTGCAGACTGCGTCGTGTGGCTCGAACGCAATTACCGCTTCGGTCTCGATTCGCCGATCGGCCGCCTGTCGCTGGCGATCCGCCGCGGCGACGTGCAGGCCGCGCTCGATGCGTTGCCGATGGACGATGCCGCTGCCGCGTCGTTTCATGACGACGCGGGCGATACGCTTGCGACGTCGACGGTCGAGCGGCTCGCGCGCCGATTCGGCGCGTACCTCGACGCATTGCGTACCGCGTTGTCCGAGCCGGTGCCCGATCCGTTGCCGTTGTTCGATGCGCTCAACCGCTTCCGGATCCTGTGCGCGACGCGCACGGGATCGCGCGGCGCCGAGCACGTCAATGCGCTGGTGGCCACGCACGTGCGACATGCCGCGCGTGTGCCACTCGCGGTCGGCGCACACTGGTTCACCGGGCGGCCGATCATGGTCACGCGTAACGACTATGCGCTCGGGCTGTTCAACGGCGATATCGGCATCGCGTTGCCGGACGCGCACGGCGTGCTGCGCGTGTGGTTCCGGCGCGCGGACGGCACCGCGCGCGCCGTGTCGCCCGCCGCGCTGCCGCCGCACGAAACGGCGTTCGCGCTGACGGTCCACAAATCGCAGGGCTCCGAATTCGACGAGGCCGCGCTCGTGCTGCCGGCGTCGTTCGGGCGCGTGCTCACGCGCGAACTCGTCTATACGGCCGTCACGCGCGCACGCACGCGCGTGCAGGTGATCGGCCCGCGGCGCGTGCTCGCGCAGGCGGTCGCGACGCGCACGCAACGCGATTCGGGCCTTGCGGCCCGCGTCCACGAGGCGCTCGCGCGGCGTCGCCAGGAGCCGTCGCGATGATGATCCGCTACACGCTCGATCCGGCCGAAGTCGAATGGACCGCCGTGCGCGCGCAGGGCGCCGGCGGACAGAACGTCAACAAGGTGTCGAGCGCGATTCACCTGCGCTTCGACATTCGCGCGTCGTCGCTGCCGCCCGTCATCAAGGAGCGGCTCCTCGCACTGTCCGACCAGCGCATCACGCGCGACGGCATCGTCGTGATCAAGTCGCAGGAATACCGCACGCAGGAGAAGAATCGCGACGCGGCGCTCGCGCGGCTCGATGCGTTGATCGGCAGCGTCGCGTTCACGCCGCGTGCGCGGGTCGCGACACGCCCGACGCGCGCGTCGAAGGAGCGCCGGCTCGAACACAAGTCGCGTCGCAGCGCGGTGAAGTCGGGAAGAGGGAAGGTGACAGACTGACGAAGGGCTGGGCCGCCGCGCCCGCTACCGCATCACGGTGCCCGCGCTGTCCAGCACGAAGTCGACGCAGAACACGACGAGGCGGCTTTGCGCGCGAATCGCGACGGCAGCGGTATAGCAGTCGCGGCCTTCGGTCAGCGAGAAGTGCGGGCCCATCAGCGCGACGCGTCCCGGCGCCGCGATCGCGCGCTGGAAGTAGGGGCGTCGCGACCAGTTGCTGTGTGTTTCCGGAAACAGCGGCGAGAGCCGAGTGCCGCCCGCCTGGCCGTCCTCGGGGGGCGCGCCGATCGACGGCAGGAACTGTTCGCCGATCTCGTCCGTGACGAACACGCGGCGCGCGGCCGGCACCGCGAATACGCGCTGTGCGGCGTCGTTCAGGTCGCCGCTCGCGGAAAACGCGGCCGCGCCGGCGAGTACGAGCCGCTCGATCGCGTCGAAGCCCGGCTGCTCGGCGCTCCCCGGCGTATGCCGCTGCGCGATGAAACGCTGCCACGCGGCATCGAGCATCGCGGGAGCCGCGGCGCTCGCATGTGCGATCGATGCATCGGGCTGGCCGAACTGGAAGCCCTGGACGAAATCGATATCGGCGTCCATCAGCGCCTGCAGCGCGTCGTCGCTTTCGACGCCCTCGGCGAGCACCATCGCGCCGGCCTGGTGGAGCATCGATACCAGGTGATGCATGATGCGGCGATCCTCGCCCGACCCGGTCGCGCGTTCGACGAGCGAGCGGTCGAGCTTGACGATATCCGGCCGCGCGCGCCACACGCGGTCGAAATTCGAGAATCCGGTGCCGAAATCGTCGATCGCGATCAGGAAGTCGCGATGCTGGATCATGTCGATCGTGCGGGCGAGCGCGGCTTCGTCGCGCGACGGCTGCTCGACGACTTCCAGCACGATGCGGTTCGGCGGCAGGGCGAAATGCCGGCACAGCGCCTCGACGAATTCGCGCTGCACGAGGCCCGAATCGAGCACGCGCGGCGTCACGTTCAGGAACAGCCAGCCGTCGCCGATGCCTTGCGCGACGAAGTTGGCCGTATGCAGGCAGCGCGCGAGCCGGTCGAGCAGCAACGCATCGGCGGTCGCGCGCGTCTTGTCGAACAGTGCGACCGGCGACACCAGCGTGCCGTTCGCGTCCACGACGCGCAGCAGCGCTTCATAGCCGACCACGCGCTTGTGCGTGATCGACAGCACGGGTTGAAACACACTGCGCAGCGTCGTGTCGCGATACGTCGCGATCCAGCCGCTGGGCGTCGGCGTGAGGCGTTCGAGGAGGGATTCGAGCGAGAGGTCGCGGGAGGGCTTCATGTCAAGGGTGCCCTGGCGCGCTCCGGGGGACGGTGTCGTGCCGCCACGCCGAAGCTGTCGCACGCGCAGGCGGACGCGAAAGAACGTGGCGCATCGTAACCGCCTTCTGCGGATGAGTGTCCCGAGTGTAACGGGAATGGCGCGGCGCGCGTATCAGGGTAACTCCAGACGCAAACGCTACACTCGCACGGAGACGGGCCTGTCCGCCCGGAGCATGCACCCAGCGAGGGCACCGGTCGAGCACGCGGCGACCGCGCAGCGTGCGCCGCGTGCGTTGCGTGCGAAGAATGCGCGGGATTCGGAAAACGGAGGGGCCGGAAGGCCGCGCACCGCGCGCGGTCATCGGCCTTGGGTGAAAGGCGCCATGCTTCGGCGTGTACCGGTCGACGCGCGGTACTCGAAGCCCGGGGACTGGCAACCGGCGCGTCACGCGAAACCGGCAACCGGCGGGGCGCCGGCCGCCACGCGCACCGCTCAGGCCGCTTAGTCAGCTCAGGCCGCTTCCTCGCCGCGCGGGCGGACCCCGGGAATCCGCTTGATCACGCCGGTCGCAAGCGCGGTGCCGACGAGCACGATCGCGCAGCCTTCGAGCATCACGATCGATACGTGTTCACTGAGGAACAATGCGCCCCACAGCAGGCCGAACACGGGGATCACGAACGTCACGGTAATCGCGCGGGCCGGGCCGACATGCGCGATCAGGTAGAAGAAGATGAAATACGCGATGCCCGTGCAGGCAATGCCGAGCGCGAGCACGGCGCCCCATGCATGTGCACTGACCGCCGTCGCAGGCCAGGTCGCGATTGCAAACGGCAGCAGCAGCACGGTCGAGCCGATCATGCTGCCGGTCGCGTTGACGAGCGGATCGACGCCGCTGAGCTTGCGCTTCGTATAGTTGGCCGCGATGCCGTACAGCAGCGTCGCGCCGAGCGCGGCGACGGCGGCCAGTGCGGTCGCGCTGGCGCCGGTGCTGCCGTGCGCATTCGCGATCTGATCCCAAACGAGCGTGAGCACGCCTGCAAAGCCGATCACGAGGCCGAGCGAGCGCGGCAGCGACAGCTTGTCCTTCAGCCACACGTACGCGACGAGCGCGCCCCACAGCGGCGTCGTCGCGTTGATCACCGAGGTCACGCCGGCCGACAGCGTCAGTTCGGCATAGGCGAACAGGCAGAACGGCGCGCCCGAGTTCAGCACGCCGACGACGAACAATGGCCATGCATGCTGGCGCAGCCGCGCGCCGAGGTCGGCAGGCTTGAAACGCGTCAGCGCGAGGCCCGTCAGGAACAGCGCCCCGATGCCCACGCGCAGCGCCATCAGCGGCGCGACGCCGAATTCGGCGACGCCGATCCGGATGAACAGGAACGACGCGCCCCACAGGGCAGCGAGGACGGTCAGCAGAAAGGCGTTCTTGGGCGACATCGAGGGTGGCCGGCGAGGGGAAGGGATGCGCTGAATCTTACACCGCGTTACCACGCCGTCGTTTCACGATCGGATGAAACGACAAGAAACGGGAAATCCGTTCGCTGCCGCCGCGAACCGGCCGGATGGCCGGCTCGGTGGCTTAGTGATGGCGATGGCCGCCGCGTCCGCCGAAACCGAAGTTCAGCGATAGCGCCGGGCCCCAATAGCCGCCCCATGCCGGGGCATATGCTGGGGCCGGATAGTAGTACGCGGGGCCAGGTTCGACATAGACCGGCGCGGGCTGCACCGGCGCAGGCTGCACGGGCGCCGCTGCGTAATAGCCGGACGGATAGTAGCCGTAAGGGTAGTAACAGCCGGCGAGTGTCGCGCACGCGAGCGCCGCGGCGACGAGGGGCTTGATCATGATGTTTCTCCGGCGGTGCCGGCAATCGGCAGATGCTTAAGCTTAGGCCGCACGGCGATGACACGGTGCGCAAAACGGTAACGGATCATTTCCGTGCATCGCCTGCGCCGGATACGAAAACGGCGCTTCCGCACCGCGGAAACGCCGTCTGGTCAAAACTGAAACGTGCCGCGCGTCGCGCGGCACGCGCCGGACCGGCTTACTTGCCGATCTGGTTGCCGATGATGCCGCCGGCTGCCGCGCCACCCAGCGTCGACAGCGCGTTGCCGCCGATCGCCGCGCCGGCTACGCCGCCGACACCCGCACCGATTGCCGTATCGCGCTGGCGCCGTGACATCGAATCGCAGGCCGACAGGCTGGCCACTGTCGCGACGATGAGCGCGTATACCCCAAAACGCCGAATCGAGTTCATGATCGTTGTCCTTGTGGTAGTGGGCGGAAGTGCGCGACCCCCGGTCGCGCATGACCCCAATCTACGCCCCGTCCCCATGCGCTGCTGTAAGGACTTGTTAAGGCTGGTACGGTTTCGTAATCAATTGTTTCCCGTGCCCGAGCAGGCATGCGTGATGCGGGCGAAAAAAAGCCCGCTCGAAAGCGGGCTTCCTGCAGTGCGTCACGATGCGATCCGTGCGGATCGCCGTGCGCGCTTACTGACGGTGATAAATCTCGGCACCGGTCTTCACGAACTCGACCGCCTTGACTTCCATCCCCTTTTTCAGCGCCTCGGTTTCCGACACGCCCTGCTGCGCGGCGAACTCGCGCACGTCCTGCGTGATCTTCATCGAGCAGAAGTGCGGGCCGCACATCGAGCAGAAGTGGGCGACCTTCGCCGAGTCCTTCGGCAGCGTCTCGTCGTGGAATTCCCGTGCCTTGTCCGGATCGAGGCCGATGTTGAACTGGTCTTCCCAGCGGAACTCGAAACGCGCTTTCGACAGCGCGTTGTCGCGCACCTGCGCGCCGGGGTGACCCTTGGCGAGGTCGGCCGCGTGCGCGGCGAGCTTGTACGTGATGATCCCTTCCTTCACGTCGTCCTTGTTCGGCAGTCCGAGGTGTTCCTTCGGCGTCACGTAGCACAGCATCGCGGTGCCGAACCAGCCGATCATCGCGGCGCCGATGCCCGACGTGATGTGGTCGTAGCCCGGTGCGATGTCGGTGGTCAGCGGCCCGAGCGTGTAGAACGGCGCTTCCTTGCACCAGTCGAGCTGGAGATCCATGTTCTCCTTGATCAGCTGCATCGGCACGTGGCCGGGGCCTTCGATCATCACCTGCACGTCGTGCTTCCACGCGATCTGCGTGAGCTCGCCGAGCGTCTTCAGTTCGCCGAGCTGCGCTTCGTCGTTCGCGTCGTAGATCGAGCCGGGGCGCAGGCCGTCGCCGAGCGAGAAGCTCACGTCATACGCCTTCATGATCTCGCAGATCTCTTCGAAGTGTTCGTACAGGAAGCTTTCCTTGTGATGCGCGAGGCACCACTTCGCCATGATCGAGCCGCCGCGCGACACGATGCCCGTCATCCGGTTCGCGGTGAGCGGCACGTACTGCAGCCGCACGCCCGCATGGATCGTGAAGTAGTCGACGCCTTGCTCGGCCTGCTCGATCAGCGTGTCGCGGAAGATTTCCCAGGTGAGATCCTCGGCCTTGCCGTTGACCTTCTCGAGCGCCTGGTAGATCGGCACCGTGCCGATCGGCACCGGGCTGTTGCGGATGATCCACTCGCGCGTTTCATGGATGTGCTTGCCGGTCGACAGGTCCATCACGGTGTCGCCGCCCCAGCGGATCGCCCACGTCATCTTGTCGACTTCCTCGCCGATCGACGACGTGACGGCCGAGTTGCCGATGTTCGCGTTGATCTTCACGAGGAAGTTGCGGCCGATGATCATCGGCTCGGATTCCGGGTGGTTGATGTTCGCGGGGATGATCGCGCGGCCGCGCGCGATTTCGTCGCGCACGAACTCGGGGGTGATCTCGGCGAGCGCGTTCGCGCCGAAGGCCGCGGCGCCGAACGCCTGGCCCGGGTGCTGGCGGCCCATCATCGCGGCGAGCTTCGCGCCGTTCGGGCCGCTCGACTTCAGGCTCTCGATGTACTCGGCGCGGCGCTGGTTCTCGCGGATCGCGATGTATTCCATTTCCGGCGTGATGATGCCCTGACGCGCGTAGTGCATCTGCGTGACGTTCTTGCCCGGCTGCGCGCGGCGCGGGTTGCGGTGCAGGCCCGGGAAACGCAGGTCGGCGGTGGCCGGGTCGGCCGCGCGCTCGAGGCCGTACTGGCTCGACAGGCCGTCGAGCACTTCGGTGTCGCCGCGCGCTTCGATCCAGCCCTGGCGCAGCGCAGGCAGGCCCGCGCGGATGTCGATCTTGGCGTCCGGATCGGTGTACGGGCCCGACGTGTCGTACACGTAGATCGGCGGATTCTTTTCGCCGCCGAAGCCGGTCGGCGTGTCGGCCTGCGTGATTTCACGCATCGGCACGCGGATGTCGGGCTGCGAGCCGGTTACATAAACCTTGCGCGAATTGGGCAGCGGCGCGACGGCAGCGGCATCGACGTGGGCGTCGGCAGACAGAAACTTCGGATTGGCGTTCATGCAATCTCCTGTGTGAGCGCCGGACACGCGCTTCGGCGCTTGCCCGGAGCCCTTGACGAATGTGGGGCTCGAGCTAAGCAGGAGACGAGGTTTGGTGAGGCGGCGGATTTCGTCAGAAGGAAGGCGGCGAAATCCGTACGCTTCCCTGCGCTGGCATTATCCAGATCAGGTTCAAAGGGTATTTCTCACCCGCAATGCCGGTTGTTTGACCGAACGCATTGCAGGACCCCCGCGTTAGCAAGGGCACACGATACACCGGCTTCGCGGCGGTTTCAACCGGGGGCGGAACTTAGGCGAGGGTGCGGCCGCAGCATCGCGGGCGGCGCGCGCTGCCGTCACCCGGGCCGCCAGCAAGGCCGCCGCGGCGAAGCGGTGCAGCATCGCGGCCATTCAATTCCTGCCGGAAACGCCGGCCGAAAAAAATATTCAACCGGCTGTCATTTCCGGGATCATGCTGCGTCTATTCGGTTCCTTAAACCCATGTACCGGAGAGATGTCATGAAAAACGGATTGCTGGTTGCTTGTGTCGCCGCTTTCGCAATGGTTGCCGTGAGCGCTCATGCGCAGAACGATGCGATGTCGAAGGACGGCACGTCGATGTCGAAGGACGCCATGGGCCACGACGCGATGGCGAAGGACGGCGCGATGAAGAAGGGCACCATGAAGAAGCATGCGATGAAGAAGGACGCGATGGGCCACGACGCAATGGGCAAGGGGACGCCCAGCGACAAAATGGCGCCGTCGAACTGACGCCTGCGGGCGGCGGGCGGTGCGTGCATTGCGTCGCCCGCCGCCGCTCATCGAGTGCGTTTGCATCATTCACGCATCTCTGGAGGCTTCACCATGCAAACCGTTCCCGCCACCGGTCGCGACGCGGCGTCACCGCCCGTGCGCCCGATCCATCCGGCGTGGGTGCGCGTGAGCCACTGGCTCAACGCGCTCGCGGCCATCCTGATGGTGTTGTCCGGCTGGCGCATCTACGACGCGTCGCCGATCTATCCGCCGTTCGCGTTTCCTCACGGCATCACGCTCGGCGGCTGGCTGGGCGGCGCGCTGCAATGGCATTTCGCGGCGATGTGGCTGCTCGTCGGCAACGGGCTGTTCTACCTGGCGATGTCGATCACCACCGGGCGCTTCGCGCGCATGCTGCTGCCGGTCACGCCGGCGTCCGTCTGGCGCGACCTGCGTGCCGCACTGCGCGGGCGGCTGTCGCATGACGACCTCAGCGTCTACAACGCGGTGCAGCGCACTGCGTACCTGACCGCGATCGCCGACCTCGTCGTGCTGGTGCTGTCGGGGCTCACCATCTGGAAGTCCGTGCAGTTTCCGCTGCTGCGCGAGCTGTTCGGCGGCTACGACATGGCGCGCGTCGTGCATTTCTGGGCGATGTCGCTGCTGGTCGCATTCGTCGTCGTGCACGTCGCGATGGCTTTGCGCGTGCCGCGCTCGCTCCTCGCGATGCTGCGCGGACGCTGACCCGCACCGTGCGGGCAAAGGGGATCATCATGTCGGAATCCGAAAGTACGCGCGACCGTTCGCGCTGGACGCTCGACCGCAAGTCGCTCGAACTCGACGTGCGCCGCACGCTCGACATGCCGTCGCGGCGGCTCTTCAACCGCCGCATCCTGACGCTCGGCGGCCTGACGATGTTGACCGGCTGCTCGCTGCAGGACGACGCGTCGGTCAACACGTTTCTCGAGCGGGTATCGCGGCTGAACGATCGCGTGCAGGCGTGGATCTTCAGCGGCGAGCGGCTCGCGCCGACCTACACCGAAGCCGACATTACGCGGCCGTTCCCGTTCAACGCGTACTACGGCATCGACGACGTGCCGCACGTCGACGCGGCGACGTACCGGCTCATGCTGTCGGGCCGCGTGACGGGCAAGCGCGTGTGGACGCTCGACGAGCTGTATGCGCTGCCGCACGCGGAGCAGATCACGCGGCACATCTGCGTGGAAGGCTGGAGCGCGATCGGCCGCTGGGGCGGCACGCCGTTCGGCGCGTTTCTGGCGCGCGTCGGTGCCGATACGCACGCGAAATACGTCGGCTTCAAATGCGCTGACGATTACTACGAAAGCATCGACATGCCGACCGCGCTGCATCCGCAGACGCTGCTCACATTCGATTACGACGGCCATCGCCTGCCGCCGGAATTCGGCTTTCCGATGAAGCTGCGGATGCCGACCAAGCTCGGCTACAAGAATCCGAAGCACATCATGGAAATCTTCGTGACCAATACGTTCCCGGGCGGCTACTGGGTCGACCAGGGGTACAACTGGTTCGGCGGATCGTGAGCGGCGGGGCGCGCCCGCGCCGGCGGCCGTGCTTGCCGATGCGTTACGCGGATGCGCGCACCTGCAGATCGACGCGCAGGCCGACGGCCGACGCCATGTTCACGAGCGCGTCGAGCCCGAACAGGTTGATCTTGCCGCGCAGCAGATCGGACACGCGCGGCTGCGTGACGCCCAGTTGTTTCGCGGCCTGCGCCTGGCTGAGTTCCAGCTGCGCGATGCGCTGCTTGAGCGCGATCATCAGTTCGGAGCGCAGCTTCATGTTCTCGGCCTCGGCCGGCTGGCCCTCGATTGCGTCCCAGACATTCGTATAGCGTTCATTGCTCATCGTTTCCTCTCGATCGTCAGCGCGCGATAGCGCCGGGTGGCCAGTTCGACATCGGCCTTGCAGGTGCGCGCCGATTGCTTGCGAAAACAGTGCAGCACGTAGATCGCGTCGGCGAATGTCGCGACGTAGATGATCCGGAATGCGCCGCTCGCATCGCGCAGGCGAATTTCCCGCACGCCGGGGCCGACGGTGCGCATCGGCTTCCAATCGTCGGGCGCCAGACCGCGCTGCACCTGGTCGATCTGGTGGCCGGCTTCGCGGCGCGCGGGCAGTGGAAAGCCGCGAAGCGCGTCAAGGGCGCCTCCGACGAAGACAACCGGCTTCGGCGGAAGAATGGTTGAATTATACAAAATTTTGTATGGGTGGTGTGCGGGTCGAATGGACGGAAGGTCGGCGGCCGGACCGGCAGGCCGATCGCCACGATAAGCGCGAAGCGACACCTGAAGCGCATGACTGGCCATCAGGCCGAGGTATCGAGCGTGACGCGCGGGAAGGGTTTCAGCACGGCGCCCGCGACGCCCATGCAGCGCGTATCCGGCCCCGGATCCAGCGTGTCCGGCGGGCGCAGAATGTCGCGCCGAAACGTCAGTCGATATCCTTTCAGACGGGTCTGACGATGCTTTCGAATCCGTGATGCCATAATGCCGAGCATTGCGTGGACGAAGCCGTTCACGCACGTTTTCGTGACCCTCTGCCGCCGCTCGCCGGTTCTTATTCGTCGCCGTTCGCACCGCCATGTCGTTCCGCACGTTCGTCTGCGCCTTCCCGGTCCCGTCAGGGCCGTTTGCCGGTTTCTCCGGCGTCTTTCAGCGGAGCGCGCGACACGTCGTGCGGGCAGGCTGAACGATGACACCGCTCGACCGCCTCCTCGATTTCCTCGCCCGCCTGCCGTTCCGGATCCGCCTGCCGCAAAGCCGCGGCGGCCGGGTCGCACTGGCCCTGGTATTCATCTATTTCGTCTGGGGTTCGACCTACAGCGGCCTGCATTTCGCGTTGCAGTCGTTCCCGCCGCTGCTGCTGTCGGGGCTGCGCAACCTGCTCGGCGGGATCGGCCTGTTCATCTTCGCGCTGCGGCGCAAGCCCGAATGGCCGACGCTGCTGGAAATCCGCAACTCGGCGATCGTCGGCACGATGCTGGTCGCGCTGTCGTCCGGCACGATCGCGCTCGGGATGCGCACGGTCAGCAGCGGCTCGGCCGCGGTGATGGTCGCCACGGTGCCGCTGTTCGCGACCGTGATCGCGGCGGTCGCCGGGCGCCCGGTGACGAAGGGAGAGTGGTCGGCCGTCGCGCTCGGGATGGTCGGCATCGTCGTGCTGAATTCGGGCGGCGCGGCCGCCGCGAATTCGGCGCTCGGCACGATCTGCGTGCTGGCCGGCGCGCTGTTCTGGGCGGGCGGCGCGCATCTGTCGACGCGGCTCAAGCTGCCGTCGGACCTGTTCCTGTCGACCTCGCTGCAGATCGGTCTCGGCGGGCTGATGTCCACCCTGGCCGCGTGGCTGCTCGGCGAGCGCATCGAGCAGGTCGCGGCGGCGCCGGTGTTCGCGTTCCTGTACCTGATGGTGTTCTGCACGATGGCGGCGTACGTCGCGTACGGCTACCTGATTCGCCACACGAGCCCGATCATCGCGAGCAGCTGCATGTACGTGAACCCGATCGTCGCGGTCGCGCTCGGTGCGCTGATGCTCGGTGAGCCGGTGACAATGGCGACCGTGATCGCGACGGTCGCGATTCTCGGCAGCGTCGGACTGTCGTTCCTGTTCGATCCCGCGCGCCGTCCCGCGGCGCGCGCGGCGGCCGACGCTTCGCCGGCCGTGGCGACCGGCTCGGCGGCGGG
>NZ_VWWG01000179.1:0-12643 GCF_011753085.1 Burkholderia sp. Tr-862 | reverse complement strand
CGCACAGAGGGGGGAAAGTTTTGTATAGTGCGCCGGTTGCTGACATCCGGTTCGCTCATGCCTTCTACTTTTTCCCGTTCGTTGCCGCTCGTTGCGCTGGCTGTCGCCCTGATCGTGCCGTACTCGATCACGAATCACACGTATCCGATCCCAACCTTCTATTCCGAGTTTGCCGCGCTGGTGCTGTATCTGCTGGTGGGGCTCTCCGTCGTCCTGCTCGCGCGCACGGGCCGCCCGGCCGAGCCGTTCGCCGCGCCGGCCGCGTTCGTCGCGCCGCTCGGGTTCGCGGCGGTGCTGCTCGCGCAGGTCGCGCTGATGCCGCTGAAAGTGCCGTCGATGAACTGGCTGGCGCTCGGCTATTTGGCCGCCGCGCTGGTCGCGATGCAGGCCGGCTACACGCTCGCGCGCGAGGGGCTCGCCGAAGCCACCGCGCGAATGATGGCCGGCGCGCTGCTCGTCGGCGGCGTGTTTGCGGTCGCGAGCCAGGTCGTGCAGTTGTTCCATCTCGAATCCGCGGTGTCGCCGTTCGTCGTCGTATACAACATCGCGGTCGATCGCCGTCCGTACGGCAACATGGCGCAGGCGAACCACCTGGCGACCTACATCGCATTTGCGCTCGCGGGCGCGCTGTATCTGGTGCAGACGCGCCGGCTCGCGGTATGGGCATGGTTCGCGCTGTCGATCGTGCTGTCGGTCGGTCTCGCGCTGACGGTGTCGCGCGGCCCGTGGCTGCAGGTCGCGGTGATGGTCGTCGCGGGCTTCTGGATGGCATGGCTCGAGTCGCGCCGCACGCCGGGCAACCGCCGTGCATGGCTGATACCGGCCGTGCTCGCAGTGGCCTTCGTCGCGGTGAACGTCGCGGTGCGCTGGGCCAACGTGCACTTTCACCTGGGGCTTGCCGAGTCGGCCGCCGAACGGATGCGCGACGCGGGGCAGATCGCGCCGCGGCTCGCGCTGTGGAAGTACGGGCTTGCGATGTTCCGCGAGCATCCGGTGCTCGGCGTCGGCTGGGGCGAATTCCCGTCGCACCAGTTCGCACTCGTGCGCACGCTCGGTGGTGTCGAGATCGCGAACAACTCGCATGACATTTTCATCGACCTGCTCGCGAAGTCCGGTCTTCTGGGTCTCGGCGTGCTCGTCGTCGCGCTCGTGACGTGGTTCGTGCGCGCGGTGCGCGCGCCGCAGTCGAGCACGCGCGTGTTCGGCCTCGCGCTGATCGGCATCCTGCTGATGCATGCGCTCGTCGAATATCCGCAGCAGTACATGTTCTTCCTGCTGCCGGCGATGTTCGTGATCGGCCTGCTCGACGTGAAGCCGCTGCGCCTCCTGCCGGGCCGCGCGGCGTTCGGGCTGTTCGCGGTGCTGTCGGTCGGCGGCGTGCTGGCGGCGGTGCCCGTGCTGCGCGACTACCAGCGCGCGGAAGTGCTGTATTACGGCAACGATCCGGCCGCGCAGTACCGCGATGCGCCGTCGCTGCTGTTCGGCGCGTGGGGCGATTACGGGGTGGCCACGCTGCTGACGATTTCGCCGGAGAACCTGCCGCTCAAGCTCGTCGCGCACGAGCGCGCGATCGCGCTGCTGCCGGGCGAGACGGTGCTGCGCCGCTATGCGGCGCTGCAGGCGCTGGCCGGTCGGGAAGCCGATGCGCTCGATACGGTCGAGCGCCTGCATGTGTTCGCGAAGGAGTTGAAGGACTGGCCGCAGCAGTTGGCGTTGCTGTACAAGCTGTGCGACCAGCAACCGGCGCTGAAGGCGTTCAAGGCGGCCGTCGTCGCGAAGTATGGGGAAGTGCCGGCCGATGCGGACGATGACGACTCCGACGACGATTCCGAGTGATGCCACGCTGAACACCGTGCTGACACCGCGCGGCGCCGGGCGGGGAATCCCGGCGCTGGCCGGATTGCGGTGAGGCGGGTGGGCGGTGGCGGGCCGGGACGGTGCGGCGATTGCTTCCCGAGGGGAATGGATGCCTGCCGAATCCGGTGCGATTCGCGTCAACCATTGTCAAATCGCGGCCACGCGCGAGGCGGCGCGTGCACAATGCGCGAAAGCGTTCGCGTGGGCGGCCGCCCGATGCGGGCCGCTGCCGCGAACGCCGCCCCCGGATCTCCGGGAACCCGCCAAGCAGGATCGCGACCGGGCAGCCATCGGTCGTGCGGCCGTAACGGCGCGCCGGTCCGATGGCCGCGGCGCAGGGCGATGCACGCGATGCGGCCGGGCGATGTCCGCCGGCGCGGCGTTCGTCCGGAACAGTACTGAAGAACGATATTCGACCATGGCCCTTCGCTCGACCCTCCTGATCCTGCCTTCCGTCGCCGTGCTGTTTTCCGGCTGCGCGATGCTGTCGTCGTCGCAGGAAAGCAAGCTGACCTGCCACATTCCGCGCGCCGTTTATCCGGATAGCGCGAAGCCGCTCACGCGTCCGGTCACCGTGCTCGTGCGCGCGCTGATGACGACTTCGGGCGAAGCGCAGAACGTCACCGTGACGACGAGCAGCCGCAATGCGGTGGCGGACCGCGCGGCCGTCGACGCGATGACGCACGCGACCTGCGCGCAGACCGGCGCCACCGCGAATCCGTTCCTGCTCACGCAACCGTTCGTGTTCGAGCCGCGAGGCGCCCAATGACGGGCGGCCGGGCACGCTCGACATGCTGACCTTTTCGACGGCCTCCTGGTACTCCCTGTGATGAGGCGGTAGGAGACGGGGAAGCCGGATGATCGAGTCCGCGCCTGGCGTCACATGCTTGTCGCAGATATTGATCGCCACCTTCGGCCGATCCTTGTATCCCGTCGGGGCAGCATCCCCGGGCCGGTGCCCAGTGCGTTGTTGTCCTGTTGTCCGTCAGCCATTCGATTTCCCACAACCTTGACGACGCACGTCGTGCGACACGTGACTTTGCGTGAGCCACGTCTCACCCTGCGGGATTGGTGACGCCTTCCGAAATCAACGTGCCGGTCGAGAACATTTGATGTGGACATCAGAGGCGTTAGATCTCACGCCGCGGTGAAATAAAATAGAAATTTAAAAATAATAAAAATGAAAGAAATGACGCATCTTTGCGGATGAGAGTGTGCAATCGGGCGAAGATTCGCGTCAATGATCGCCAAATTTTCGCTCCGCAGACGTACAACTGTCATAAATTCGCCGTGTTCCGGATAAAATCGTCTGAGCGATGATTGTCGCTACGACGGACCGTCTGTTATCTCAGAATCGTGACGGCCGAACCTGAGAGACAAGGACAAAAAACAGATGGCACTCAGACCGACAGATTCGGGGAGTTTGAGATACAACGACATCTTCGACGCGATTAATCGTGGCCTCATGCAGCAGGGTCGTTTGCTGACGCTGCACACCCCGTTGGGCGATAACGTACTCACCCCCGTTCGCGCGAAAGGCTGGTCAAAGATTGGCCGCGACTATCGCTGGACTGTTGATGCGGTATCCACGCGCGACGACATCGAATTGCTCGCACTGATGCATCAGCAGGTGTCGTTACTGATTCAGCAACCGGCGGCTTCCTTCTCCAACGTTGAATACCGACCGGTTCACGGCTTCGTGCATCAGATCAGGCGCTTGGGAGCCGACGGCGCACTTTCGCTTTACCAGATCGAGTTTGCGTCGGCCCTGTTCTTCCTGGGTGAAGGTCGTGACGATTATTACTGGCTGGACTCGAGCGCCGTCCAAAGTATCAGCACCGTCTTCGACAAATACCCCCAGTTGCGCGGGCACTACCGGTTCAATCTGAGCAGCCAGCCAAGTACGCGCACTTACACGCGTCAGAGCGAATCGGATTTGAATTTCGTTCAACGCTTGCTAGAAGACGAGGGGTGGTACTTCTATTGGGAGCATGCGCCCGTCAAGGATAACGAACCGCCGAAGACCATGTTGGTTATCGTGGACAGCGTCTCGGCGTTGCCGGACGCACACGACGTCACGTATTCACGGAGCAATGCGGGCGATGAAATCGACGGCTTGACGCAGTGGGTGATGCAGCAGACGGCGCAGCCAACGGAATTCAAGTCCACTTCGTTCGATCAGGATCGACCGGGTTCCAGCTTCGCGGCGGGTAGTTTGATGGAGGCGACCACATACACAGTCCAGCACTACCGTGACAAGGAAACCCTCAGTGTTCCGGGCGTTCCGGCGACGGTGTATGAACCGACGACCTTGGGCTATCCAGACTCAGACAGCGGTGCCCGCCGTGCGCAGATTCGGACACAGGCATGGGACGCGATGGCCCGTCGCTTTATCGGCGTCGGTGGGGTGCGTTGGCTCGACGCAGGGTCGCGGTTCGTGCTGAATGACCATCCGCGTCACGATGCACCTGATTCGAAGGACCGCGAGTTTCTGGCGGTCGAGATGCACTGGTTCATCCTGAACAACGTGCCGTTCGCCCGTCAGTCGGAGGCATTCCCGTTCAGCCTGCAACCGGAGTTCGACCGCGTTCAGGCGGAATACGAACAGGCGTCCGTGTCTCGGCCTCATGCGGATGACGGTTCCGTCGGCTTCTTCTTGATGAAGACCGAAGCGCAGCGTGCCGATGTCGTCTACCGTAGTCCGCTCGAACACAAGAAGCCGGTGATGCAGGTTGAGCATCTGCTGGTCGGCGCACCGAATGGCGAGGAAGCGTGGACGAACAAGAACAACGAGATTCGTGGCCGGTTCGCATGGGACCGGCAGAGTAAGCCGGACGAGTACAACACGTCGCCGTGGATGCGCGTCATGCAGGGCGACACCGGTGACGGCTACGGTGCGGTTCATGTGCCGCGTAAGGGCGAATGGGTCGCTATCGGTTACTGGCAAGGCGACTGTGATCGCCCGTTCGTGATGGGGCGGTTGCCTGGTGGGACCACTCAGCAGCCGTGGCATTCGGATGTACTGAAGTCGGGCCAGCAGTCGCGCGGTTTCGGCAATACCGGTGCGTACAACGCACTGATCCACGACGATTCCACGCATCAGGGCGGCCAGCGGCTGACGAGTTATACCGGAGGCACCTATCACCTGTTCCATCAAGGGTACCTGATTGACCAGACGGGCAATACGCGTGGTGGTTATCGCGGAATTGGTTACAAACTCCATACTGATGCGTTCGGTGCGATGCGGGCAAATCAGGGGATGGCGATCAGCACGCAGCACAAGTCGCCGGACGCCGAACAATTGGACGTGCGAGAGGCAAGCCAGCAATTGTCCCGTGCGGGCAATTTGGTTGATTCGTTGTCGGAAGCCAGCAAGGGACATCAGGCAGCGGACCTCAAGTCAGGCCACGACGCGTTGAAGCACTTCGCGGACGCACTGGAATTGCCGCAGACACCTGAGGCCAAAGGGGGGCGCACGTCGGGTGGCGGGACGGGCACGGCGAACGCCTTCAAGGAACCCGTGATGCTGCTGGATAGCCCAGCGGGAATTGCGGCGTCAACGCAGCAATCGGTGCATCTCGCGGCAGATCAACTCATCAATCTCGTGAGCGGCCAGACCACGACTGTCGCGTCGGGACAGTCGTTGATCGTCGCGGCGCTCAACGTGATCAGCCTCTTTGCGCAGAACGGCGGCATGAAGGCCATCGCCGGCAAGGGCGACATCGGTATTCAGGCGCATGCGGGCGTGATCGATCTGGCGGCTCAGTTGGCGTTGCACATTCGGTCCGTGACGGATGTCATCGAAGTCGCTTCCGGCAAGGAAGTCAGGATCTTATGCGGCGGCGCGATCATCCAGATCAACCAAGACGGCAGCATCAATATCCACTCACCGGGCAAGATCGACTTCAAGGCAGCCAGCTATTCATTCGCCGGCCCTGCACGAGTCGACATCACGAACCCGGCGTTCAAGGATTCGCCGGTTCAGAAGCTGTCGCTGAACATATTCGCGTCGCCTTCGGCGAAGAATGCTGCTCCGGTTGGCATGCCATATAAACTCTACGCAGACGGCGCGCTGGTCAAGCACGGCGTATTCGACGAGACCGGACAGTTGCCTATCGACCATCATGTGGCCACGCAGAAGTACACACTCGAACTGGCGAACGGCGTTAAGCATGAAATTCCCGTGCCCGGTGATTATCACGACGCTGCTAACGGTGCCCTCGCGAATCAGGGCTTCCAATTTCACGAAAGTAGCAGTGCGGCGGACATCACTCCGCCCGGCGACCGGGCATTGCACCGGACACGCTATAGTGAACTGTTGAACCCGGCAACCGGAGACGAAGCATGACCGCCAAGACGATCACAACGCCGATGGCACTCAATCAGACTTCGAGTGCATCCGTGTGTTCACCTTGGTTTGTGGACACCACGGATGAGGGGAAGCCCGTCGAATTTCATCCAGTCACATGTTCCTACCAACCTCTCGTAAACGGTCAAGAGGCGTTTGGTGCCGTCTACGATGCCATTATGGCGGCACGGTACAGCGTCGACATCATCTGCTGGGGGTTCCAGCCGTCGATGTATTTCAAGCGTGGGGACGGCGGGGCATCACTCAATATCGGGGACCTGCTACTCAAGAAGGGACTGGAAGGCGTTCGGGTCCGGCTCCTTTGTTGGGCGGACTCCCTCAATGTCGCTCAGGTCACTGAGAACTCGACTCCGGGTTTTAACTGGCTTCGGAACCGCGTCTTGCAGAACGAGAACGACGCGGAGCGGGAATATGATCGCGCTTGGTATTTGACCGCACGAGCAGTTCCTCCTTCCCCGTTCCGCGAGGAACGGGCGAATAAGCAAGCGGCCGATTTACGCGCCAAGCATGCTGCCGGCCTGCCGCCCCCTGAGCCGTCGAAGAAGACCGTAGCCTTGCAGGGGCTACCGTGTATCGAAGTGGCAACGCGAGATTTTTCGTTGGGGGATCGCGCGGAAATCATCTATCGGGAGTCACGGTTTCGCGAAGACAAGAATCTGAATGAAGAAGCGGTCACGTTTGGCTTTGGCACCGAACCTTCGCACCATCAGAAAATGGTGCTCGTGGACTACGAAGCGCCCGAACATGCCGTGGGTTTCGTCATGGGCCATAACACGCTGGATGCATACTGGGATGACGATAGGCATTCGTTTGCGCGGATGCATCCTCGCTTCGGGCGCAACGGTGCGACACCGCGACAGGATATGTCGGCGCTCGTGACCGGGTCGATCCTCGAACATCTCAACGTTAACTTCTGTAATGCATGGAAGCGCAGCACGGATGTCGATTTGCTGCCGGCTCGACGGGCACTCGCCCCACGACTCCCGTTGCGGAAGGACAAGGGTACGCCCGTCATGGCGCAAATCCTGCGCACGCAATCGCAGGAAGGGCGCCGCGACATCCGTGCGATGTACAAGCAGGCGACGGACAATGCGTGCCGCTACATCTATATCGAGAATCAGTATTTCCGCTGGCCGCCGCTGGTCGATCACATCAAGACTGCGATCAACAGACAGACATCTGGTGGGCGCGATATTGGCAAACATGGACCGCTGTATCTGTTCGTGGTGACGAACTCCAGCGATGATGCATTGGACCACGGACAGGTATCGACGTATCGGATGATGGAGTCGCTGGGACACGCAGACACTATGCCCAACGTGACGAGGTTGGAGCGAAACGACGTATATCAGCAGCAGCGACGCAATCTTGTGGCGAGCATTGATGGTACCGACAGCACCGCGCAGTTGATTCAGACCTATGGAACAGGTTCGAAGGCTGAGATCGCGAAAGCCTTGGACAAGAACGAGGCGCACAAGAAGGATTTGCAGAAGCAACTCAATGACGTGAACGCCAAGATTGCTGACAACAACAAGGGGCAAGCCATTCCGGGTGATATTCCGGGGCTTAAGACATTGATCTGCACGCTGGTTGCGCCAGACTCTCCGGCGGGAAAATGGATGGACACTTATGTCCACAGCAAGATCATGGTCATCGACGATGTGTTCTTGACGCATGGTTCCGCAAACATCAACACGCGAAGCATGGAGGTTGATAGCGAGTTGAACATCTGCCACGAACATGGCGATGTGAGCAAGGCGCTGCGGAAGCGGTTATGGGCAATACATACGAAACCGGCTCCGACTGAGGGACAGGGAGCCGCACGCGGTAATGATGTCAATAGTGCGGCGATAGGCGACAACATGACTGATGCATTCAACCAGTGGGTGAAGATCACAGATCGAAACAAACGCCTGCGAGGAAGCAATCTTCAACCGTTGGCTGCGCTCGTCAGTTTTTCCTCCAATACGACAACACGAAGCAGGCTTGATTGATCATGCGCGTACTAGTTGCCATCTCTGTTGTTTGTCTGCTGACCGCCTGTTCGAAGAACGAAACTGCTATGAATCCGTTGCCCGATGTTAGCGCAGTGCGCCTGAATCTCGCCTTCAAATGCACACGTGAATCCGATCATCTGCCCCCTCTCGATCCAGAGGCGGATGTGCTTTTCCAGTACGCCCGATTCCTTGAGAAGAGAGAAGGGGCGAAGGATTTCAACGATGTTGCCCGGTACTACCGCATCGCGGCAGCGTTTGGCCACTATAAGGCAAATCACAACCTGCAAATCTTAGTCTCGTCAGGAATGGCGTCTTCGCCCGATCCGGAGAAGGAAAGCGTTGATCTGGCCGAGCAGCTTATCAAGGCAGGGGTGCCAAGTGGTTACTACGATATTGGACACTATCTTCTGAATGGGTACGGAGTTCAAAGAGATGAGGAGGCCGCTCGACGATACATCCGCAAAGCAGCAGATCTGGGAAATGCTGAAGCTCAGTACTATGTCGGGGACATCCTCGCCCCGGATAATATGGCACCGGACATCGCATACGCGATGTTCCAGTGTGCAGCGGATCAAGGGCATGGCAAGGCCGCTAATAACATCGGAATTATCGAGACGATAAAGCAGCGGTATCCAAGCGCACTTCAAGCGTTCCAGCAAGCCGCCGCGGCTGGCGATCGGCAAGGGGCTCTTTCATTGGAGGACGGTTTCAAGGGGCCGCCAGCGAACGACAGGCTCAACTACATTGGAGTGACCGGTGATCCTGAGCGCGCTCGTCGGTACAGTATGATCGGCAAGTTCATCGATGCAAACGATGGTCGCAATCCCAAGGTTCCGGATATCGACACGATCGTGCCACTTCCCCCGGCGAAGCTTCCTCCTTGGGACGGTACGTTCCAATGGCAGAAAGAGCAGGACGCTTCTGTTCGGCCACAGAAGCCATCGGATGAAGTCATCGACCAGATGGCGAAGGCGAAGCACCTCGACCCGGCAACAGGATTGCCTCTGGCAAATCCGGTAGAGAAGACTTCTCAAGATGACCAGCCTGCGAACATTGCAGCGCGACTTCCATTGGGGACAGTCGCGCACACCGGGCAGCAATGCCCGGAAGATGGGGTATGGTGCGCGAAACTGGATGCTGGTCAGATCGGCGATGCGAAACGCAGGTTTCTAAAGGGCGATTCGTTGCCGTCCGTCGTCGTGCATGAGCCTCGGCGGCTGGCAATTCTCGACAGCATGATGGGTACGCGGCAGCACATGGCACCTGTTACATGGGAACTTGTCGCATACATTGATCAGGCTTGATCCGGTTCCTCGCCGGAAGGACTTCAACCGGATGGCCTCTTTGGTAACGGACAGGAAGATCGCTCAACGTGAACCAACTTAATGAAGCAAAGAGGCGTGCGCATACTGTGACCTTGATAGGGTTCGGGTGGTTGCTGTTCGTCCTTGGGCTGCCGTGCTGGGCCCTTATGAGCAGCGCGCTTCAGGTACTCGCTCCGTATGCCGCTTGGCCCAAGATGACTGGAATGATTGGTGTACCGGTGCCGTTACTATTCGTCGCCGTCTGGAAGTACGACCACGAATACACGGGCGAAATCGGTCCACTGCTGGTGGGCTGGGGCGTGGGCGTCGGGATGGCAAGATTGGCCTTTTTAGTCGGAGGCTTGGCTCCGCATGGCTGAATGCTTGGCGAAGATCGCATACCTGTATTCGTTCGTTTGGGGATGTACCTAAGGCAACGACAAATGACCCGATATATGATCCTCGACGGAGATCACACGACCGTGGCCGGAACGGTCCGGGCAAGGGCAACGCCGTTTGAGCTTGATGGCAAGCACATCGCACATGAAGAGGACGATGTGTTTTGCCCGGTGTGTAAAACGGTTGGCAAGATTCAGTGCGACGGCCCACGGTTGCCGATGACAGGACCGGACGGTCGACGTGTGGCACTGAGTGACGACCTTTGTATCTGCAAGTGCGTCCCGCCGCCGAAGCTTATCCCGTCTCAACAGGTCATGTCGGTTGACGCGTAAGGGACGCGGTCGGCGGGCATCCCGTGAAAGTGCAACCGCCATCAACGACGGTTTTGTCTTATCTGCGCGGTAAGAATTGAAAGATGCACGTCGCACGCAGATCGTCATTCGATGTGAATCGCCGCCATCTCTGTTTCGACGGATCGCGCCCATTGTTCCGGATCTGCGCGAGTGTTGAAGGTTTTTGCTTCGTCAGCGAATACTCTACGCCGAACGCGTACTTGCCCTTTCCCGTCGCGCGGGCGAATTGAGGCAATCCCAGTCTCCTGTGGAACAGATGTGGGACAAGCTCGATTTTTCGTAGGCCGACAACCAGATTCGAGGCGGTTTCATCAGACAATGCTGACGCAGGGAAGGGGCTGATGAATCAATCGCTTACATCCTCCGCCTTCCAGTCCCCCGACTTCCCACCCCGCTTCTCCCTGACGCTCACCTCGGTGATCACCATCCCCCGATCGACCGCCTTGCACATGTCGTACACGGTCAGCAGCCCGACCTGCACGGCGGTCAGCGCTTCCATCTCGACACCGGTGCGCCCGAACGTCTCCACCTGCGCGACGCAGTGCACGCCGGGCAGCGCGTCGTCGAGTTCGAAGTCGACGGCCACGCGCGTCAGCGCGAGCGGGTGACACAGCGGAATGAGGTCGGCGGTGCGCTTGGCGCCCTGGATCGCGGCGATGCGCGCGACGCCGAGCACGTCGCCTTTCTTCGCCTTGCCGTCGCGGATCAGCGCGAACGTCGCCGGCAGCATCCGGATCGTGCCGCGCGCGATCGCGATGCGTTGCGTTTCCTGCTTGCCGCCGACGTCGACCATGTGCGCATGGCCGGCGGCGTCGAAATGGGTAAGTCCTGACATGTCCTGCTCCGATCTCTTGTGTCGCGGCCGGTCGATCCACCGCGTCGGGCACCGTGCCGCAAACATCTGCAACGTTTCAACGGGCGCCTATCATAGCAGCGGCCTGCGCGACGCCGGGCGCGCAGATGGCGCATCCGCCGCAGCGAACAGTCGCGATCCCGCCGGTACAATGACCGGGATCTTCAGACCAAACGCCGCGATGCGCGCCCGGCGCGCGGGACGCGTCGTCTTCATCCTGCCATGCGTGTCAAACAGTTGCTTGCCGTGTTGCTGTCGGCGGCGCTCGTGCTGCCGCCGAGCGGCTACGCACAGCGTCCGTCCGCGCTGCCGCTCGAGCCGGCGGCCGGCGCTTCGCCATCGATTTCCACGGTGCCGTCCGGCATCGCGACCGATGTATTCGGCACCTACGGCGGTGCGGAAAGCCGGTTCTCCGGCGCCGACGGCGCGTCCTCGCCCATCGCGAGCCTGCGCGCACCGCTGCGCGCGCTGGAACTACCCGACCTCGGCGACGGCTCCGGCGGTTCGCTCACCCCGCAGGCCGAGCGCCGTCTCGGCGAGCGCGTGATGCGCGAGGTGCGGCGCGACCCGGACTACCTCGACGACTGGCTCGCGCGCGACTACCTGAACGCGATCGCGAAGCGGCTCGCGGCTGCGGCCGCGGCGCGCTACATCGGCGGCTATACGCCGGACTTCGAGCTGTTCCCGGTGCGCGATCCGCAGATCAACGCATTCTCGATGCCGGGCGGTTTCATCGGGATCAACAGCGGGCTGGTCGTCACGACGCAAACGGAATCCGAACTCGCATCGGTGGTCGGCCACGAGATGGGCCACGTGCTGCAGCGGCACATCGCGCGGATGATCGGCGCGAACGAGAAGACCGGCTACACCGCGCTCGCGACGATGCTGCTCGGGGTGCTGGCGGGCGTGCTCGCGCGCAGCGGCGATCTCGGCAGCGCGATCGCGATGGGCGGGCAGGCGTATGCGGTCGACAACCAGCTGCGCTTCTCGCGCTCGGCCGAGCGCGAGGCCGATCGCGTCGGTTTCCAGTTGCTCGCGGGCGCCGGCTACGACCCGTACGGGATGCCGGGCTTCTTCGAACGGCTCGAGCGCGCGTCGATGGGCGACGCGGGCGTGCCGGCCTATGCGCGCACGCACCCGCTGACGGGTGAACGGATCGCCGACATGGAGGATCGCGCGCGCCGCGCGCCGTATCGGCAGCCACGCCAGTCGGCCGAATACGGCTTCGTGCGCGCGCGGCTGCGCATTCTGCAGAACCGTGCGCCGAACGACATCGTGGCCGAGGCGCGCCGGATGCAGCTCGAGATCGACGATCGCACGGCGCCGAACGTCGCGGCGAACGAGTACGGGATCGCGCTCGCGAACACGCTGCTCGGCCAGTACGACGCGGCCGACAAGGCGCTCGCGGCGGCCCGCGCCGCATTCGACGCGCGCGAGCGGCGCGCGGACGATCCGCAGACGAGTTCGCCGAGCCTCGACGTGCTCGCCGCCGACATCGCCCGCCGCGCGGG
>NZ_VWWG01000178.1:0-12780 GCF_011753085.1 Burkholderia sp. Tr-862 | reverse complement strand
CCATCAAGCTTTGGGCGGCCGAGCCCGTGGCGGCGCGCGGCGACGCGGCGCCCGGCACGATCGTCGACGCAGCGCCGGAAGGCGTGATCGTCGCGTGCGGCAGCGGCGCGCTGCGCGTCACGCAACTGCAGAAGCCGGGCGGCAAGCGGTTGCCCGCGCGCGAATTCCTGGCCGGCTCGCCGCTCGCCGCAGGCCAGCGCTTCGCGTTGCCCGACGGGGCCTGAGCGTCATTCGACCCGACCTGCCGGCTGCGCGCAATCGGCCGGACGGCCGAGTCGCACGGCGCGGCAGGCGCGCGTAGAATTTCCTTGCGCTGTTCGGTTTCGAGGTCTTCATGCTTGGCATCACCCATTTCGGCTTCTTCGTGTTCGCGGTGTTCCTGCTGAACATCACGCCCGGTCCCGACACGGCCTACATCGTCGGCCGCAGCGTCGCCCAGGGGCGCGGCGCGGGGCTGATGTCGGCGTTCGGCATTTCGGCCGGCTGCTGCGTTCACGCGCTCGCATGCGCATTCGGCCTGACCGCGCTGCTGGCGGCATCGGCAACCGCGTTCACGGTGATCAAGCTGGTCGGCGCCGCCTACCTGATCTACCTCGGCGTGCGGATGATCATCACGAAGCAGGCCGCTGAGCCGTCGGGCGCCGAAGCCGCGCAGGGCACGGCCGCAAAGCCGCTGCGCCAGCTGTTCATGCAGGGCTTCTGGACCAACGTGCTGAATCCGAAGGTCGTGCTGTTCTTCGTGTCGTTCTTCCCGCAGTTCGTGTCGGCCGACAGTCCGCACAAGGCTTGGGCATTCCTGACCCTCGGCGCGGTATTCGTCGCGATGAGCACGGTCTGGACCAGTCTGGTCGCCTGGGTCGCGGGTAGCGTCACGCAGCGCTTTTCCGGCAAGCCGGGCGTCAAGAAGTGGCTCGACCGTACGGTCGGCAGCGCTTTCGTCGGCCTGGGCCTTCGTCTTGCAACATCGCAGCGCTGAGATTGAATTTTTCGAACAAGACCTTATCTAACAAATCGCTTACAATTTTCCGCCGCGCTCTTTGATGCGCGACGGGTCCCCTGACGGATAAGGAGTGGGTATGTTCAATTGGGTCAAAACGGCGATGCTGATGGCCGGGATCACGGCCCTGTTCATCGTGATCGGCGGCATGATCGGCGGCACCCGCGGCATGACGATCGCGCTGCTGTTCGCGCTCGCCATGAATTTCTTCTCGTACTGGTTCTCCGACAAGATGGTGCTGCGCATGTACAACGCGCAGGAAGTCGACGAGAACACGGCGCCGCAGTTCTACCGGATGGTGCGCGAGCTCGCCACGCGCGCGAACCTGCCGATGCCGCGCGTCTACCTGATCAACGAGGACGCGCCGAACGCGTTCGCCACGGGCCGCAACCCGGAACACGCGGCGGTCGCAGCGACGACGGGCATCCTGCGCGTGCTGTCCGAGCGCGAGATGCGCGGCGTGATGGCGCACGAGCTCGCGCACGTGAAGCACCGCGACATCCTGATCTCGACGATCACCGCGACGATGGCGGGCGCAATTTCGGCGCTGGCCAACTTCGCGATGTTCTTCGGCGGCCGTGACGAAAACGGCCGTCCGGCCAACCCGATCGCGGGGATTGCGGTCGCGCTGCTCGCGCCGATTGCCGGCGCGCTGATCCAGATGGCGATCTCGCGGGCGCGCGAATTCGAGGCCGATCGCGGCGGCGCGCAGATCTCAGGCGATCCGCAGTCGCTCGCCACCGCGCTCGACAAGATCCATCGCTATGCGGCGGGCATCCCGTTCCAGGCGGCCGAAGCGCACCCGGCCACCGCGCAGATGATGATCATGAACCCGCTGCACGGCGGCGGCCTGCAGAACCTGTTCTCCACACACCCGGCGACCGAGGAGCGCATCGCGCGCCTGATGGAGATGGCGCGTACCGGCCGCTTCGACTAAGTCGCGTCGCAGTCCACACATCGCCCCGCACGCCTCGCGCTGCGGGGTGTTTCATTTGTGCTCCTATAAAGGGGCCGCATGGCCTCACGCTACAATGCGCGGTTTGGAATCGCGGCGGCCGCGCACGGCCGCAGGGTTCCCGCCGCTCGCGACGCCCGTTTGCCGATTTTGCCCCGATGACACAAACCCGTTCCTCCGCTCCGTCTTCCTCCGGCCGCCCTGCGCGCCTGTCCGCGCTGCGTCTCGCGCCCGATTCGCTGGGCTTCGCGCTCGACGCGGCCGCGCAGGCAGTCGATGCGGTGCGGCGCGGCACCGCGCTGCCGGCGGCACTGGCCGCGGTGTTCGCGCAGATGCCGGCCGGCACGCAGGCGTTGGCGCGTGGCGCGACGCAGGACGTCGCATACCGGACGATGCGTCGCCTCGGCAGCGCGGACTGGCTGATCGGCCGGCTCGTCAGCAAGGCGCCTCCTGCGCACGTGCAGGCAGTACTCGCCGGCGCGCTCGCGCTGCTGCTCGATCCGGAGGAGACGGCCGCGTATCCGGCGTTCACGATCGTCGACCAGGCCGTGACCGTGATCGGCGCGCGGCGCGAATTCGCGTTCGCGAAGGGGCTGGTGAACGCGGTGCTACGCCGTTTCCAGCGTGAGCGCGACGCGCTCGTCGCGGCGCTGCAGGACGATCCGGTCGCCCGCTGGAACTACCGTCCGTGGTGGATCGATGCGGTGAAGCGCGCGTGGCCGGACACATGGCAGGCGATCCTCGCGGCCGGCGAGCGCCAGGGGCCGCTGACGCTGCGCGTGAACGCGCGCCGCGCGAGCGTCGACGCGTATCTCGACACGCTGCGCGCGAACGGGATCGACGCGACCGCGATCGGCCGCCATGCGGTGCGGCTCGCATCGGCGCTGCCGGTCGATCGCATTCCGGGCTTCGCGGACGGCGTCGTGTCGGTGCAGGATGCCGGCGCGCAGCTCGCCGCCGAATGGCTCGGCGCGCGTGACGGCATGCGCGTGCTCGACGCATGCGCGGCACCGGGCGGCAAGACCGGCCATATCCTCGAGCTGGCTGGCGCGGAGGTCGTTGCGCTCGAAAGCGACGCGACCCGCGCGGCGCGCATCGGCGAGAACCTCGCGCGCCTGTCGCTCGCGGCGGACGTGCGCGTCGGCGATGCCGGCGCGCCGGATGCGTGGTACGACGGCCGGCCGTTCGACCGCATCCTCGCCGACGTGCCGTGCTCGGCGTCGGGCATCGTGCGCCGTCATCCCGACATCCGCTGGCTGCGCCGCGAAGCCGACATCGCGGCACTCGTCGCGGAACAACGCCGCATCCTGACGGCGTTGTGGCCGCTCGTGAAGCCGGGCGGCGAACTGCTCTACGTGACCTGTTCGATCTTTCCCGAGGAGGGCGAATTGCAGGCCCGCTGGTTTGAAGCGGCCTGTGAAGATGCGGTACGATTGGACGCGCCTGGCCAACTGCTGCCGGGCGGCGTGCATGCCGGAGCGGCCGGCGCACTCGACCAGAACACCGATCACGACGGATTTTTCTACGCGCGGTTTCAGAAACGGTGACGATCAAACACCTTTTTCCACTTCGGCTCGCGGCCGTCCTGCTGGTCGCATTGGCGCTGTGCCTGACTGTCGTTCGGCCGGCGCGCGCCGAGTCGATCGCCGTGCAGCGCGCCTCGCTGCAGGCTGACGGAAGCGGCTGGAGCCTCGATGCCCGCTTCGATTTCGAGCTGAACCCGAACCTCGAGGATGCCGTCAACAAGGGCATCCCGCTCTACTTCACGACCGACTTCGAACTGAGCCGCGCGCGCTGGTACTGGTTCGACGAGCAGCCGGTGTCGGTGTCGCAGACGATCCGCCTGTCGTTCCAGCCGCTCACGCGCGAGTACCGCGTGTCGACGGGCGGGCTGCAACTCGGCTTCCCGTCGCTGAGGGACGCGCTCGCGGTCGTCCGGCACATCACGTCGTGGCACGTGATCGATCGCAACCAAGTGCGGGCCGGCGAAACCTACATGGCCTCGGTGCGCATGCAGCTCGATACGGCGCTGATGCCGAAGCCGTTCCAGGTCGACGCGGTGAACAACCGCGACTGGACGCTCGGCTCGGACTGGAAGCGCTTCAACTTCACGGTGACCGAACGTGCTAAATAAAGTGCGCCGCGCGGCCAGCGGGAAGAGCCTCCTCGTTCGCGTCATCGTAGCGACCGTCGCGCTCACCGCGCTGCTGCTGCTCGTGCTGCTCGCGGCCGCGAGCGCGAACACCGAGTTCTTCGACCGCTACTACTCGTGGCTGTACGCGATGAACATCATCGTCGCGCTCGTGTTCCTGCTGGTGGTGCTCGGGCTGATCGGGATGATCGTCGTGCGCCTGCGGAAGGGCAAGTTCGGCACGCGGCTGCTCGCGAAGCTCGCGGTGTTTTTCGCGCTCGTCGGCGTGGTCCCGGGCGGGATCATCTACATCGTGTCGTACCAGTTCGTGTCGCGCAGCATCGAGTCGTGGTTCGACGTGAACGTCGAAACCGCGCTGACGGCCGGCCTGAACCTCGGCCGCGGGATGCTCGACGCGTCGCTGTCCGACCTGCAGACGAAGGCGCGCCTGATGTCCGACCAGCTCGCGAGCGTCGATGCGAACACCAACGGTACGACGCTCACGCTCTTGCGCCTGCGCGACCAGTTCGGCGTGCAGGACGCGACGATCGTCGAGCCGAGCCGCGGCGGCTCGGGTGCGGCGCCCGACCTGCACATCGTTGCGCAGGCATCGGGCAATTTCGCCGTGCTGGTTCCGGACGACCTGCCCACGCCGCTGATGCTGAGCCAGGCGCGCGAACATGGCGCGTACGCGGCGATCGAGGGCGAAGTCGATGGCGACCCGCGCGCGCACGGCGCGAAGGGCGCGTTGCGGCTACGCGTCGTGCGGCCGATTCCCGACGCGACGACGTCGCTGCTGCAGCCGGCGGAGCGGTTCCTGCAGCTCACGCAGCCAGTGCCGCCCACGCTCGCGCACAACGCCGACGCGGTGCAGCGCGCGTATCGCGAGTACCAGGAAAAAGCGCTGGGCCGTACCGGGCTGCGCAAGATGTACATCGGCACGCTGACGCTCGCGCTGTTCCTCGCGACCTTCATCGCGATGATGCTCGCGCTTGCGCTCGGCCAGCAGCTCGCGCGGCCGCTGTTCCTGCTCGCGCAGGGCACGAAGGAGATCACCGAAGGCGACTACACGCCGAAGCGCGAGATCAAGTCACGCGACGAGCTCGGCTTCCTCACGCAGTCGTTCAACGCGATGACGCGCCAGCTGTCCGAGGCGCGGCTCGCGGTCGAGAAGAACCGGATCGCGCTCGAGCATTCGAAGACGTATCTCGAGAGCATCCTCGCGAACCTGACCGCCGGCGTGTTCGTGCTCGACCGCCAGTTCCGGCTGACGACGGCCAACCGCGGCGCCGAGCGGATCTTCCGGCAGCCGTTCAGCGCGATGATCGGCACGGCGCTCGACCGGATCGACGTCGTGGCGGAATTCGGCGCGATGGTGCGCAAGGCATTCGCCGATCGAGAGGCGGCTTCCGACGGCGCCAGCGGCGATCGCGGCCACTGGCAGCAGCAGTTCGCGGTCGAAGTGCCGGGCGAAGCCGATCCGCTGACCTTGCTCGTGCGCGGCACGCGCCTCGTGTCGACGGTCGAGGGAGAGGCCGACGATCCGCAGACGTCCGGCTACGTCGTCGTGTTCGACGACATCTCCGACGTGATTTCCGCGCAGCGTTCGGTCGCATGGGGCGAGGTCGCGCGGCGGCTCGCGCACGAGATCAAGAACCCGCTGACGCCGATCCAGCTGTCGGCCGAGCGGCTGCAGATGAAGCTGTCCGACAAGCTCGCGCCGCCCGATGCGGACGTGCTCAAGCGCGGCGCGACGATGATCGTCAATCAGGTGGCCGCGATGAAGCGGATGGTCGACGACTTCCGCGAATATGCGCGCACGCCGCCGGCGGTGCTCGGCAACCTGCAGTTGAACGAACTGGCGAGCGAGGTGCTCGGGCTGTATGGTGTCGGCGAAGGCAAGAGCGCGATCGTCGCCGAACTTGCGCCGTCGCTGCCGGTGATTCGCGGCGACGCGACGCAACTGCGCCAGGTGATCCACAACCTGCTGCAGAATGCGCAGGATTCGGTCGCGGAAGTCGCGCATCCGCGTGTGTTGATCGAAACCAAGACAGTAGAATATGGCGATCCCGACGCCGAGGGCAAAACGCGCGTCGCGGTACGTCTTACCGTGTCCGACAACGGGCCCGGTTTTCCGGCACGCATCCTGACTCGTGCGTTCGAGCCTTACGTGACGACGAAGGCGAAGGGCACGGGGCTCGGATTGGCCATGGTCAAGAAAATCGTCGATGAGCACGGCGCGCGGATCGATCTGCGCAATCGCATGCACGGCGAGACCGTCGAGGGTGCGCAGGTGTCGATCCTGTTCCTGCAGATGGCGAGCGATACGCCAGGCGCCGAACCCGGCGCGCAGGTCGGGACGGCCCCCGCTAAGACAAAAGCAAGTGTGCAGACAAAGGCAGCGTAAATGGCAACCATCCTGGTGGTAGATGATGAAATGGGCATCCGGGAATTGCTCTCGGAAATCCTCAGCGATGAAGGACATGTCGTCGAGGCGGCGGAGAACGCGCAGGCCGCGCGGGAATACCGTCTGAATCAGGCGCCCGATCTCGTGCTGCTCGATATCTGGATGCCCGATACCGACGGCGTCACGTTGCTCAAGGAGTGGGCAGCGCAGGGCCTGTTGACGATGCCCGTGATCATGATGTCCGGGCACGCGACGATCGACACGGCCGTCGAGGCAACGAAGATCGGCGCGCTCGATTTCCTCGAGAAGCCGATCGCGCTGCAGAAGCTGCTGAAGTCGGTCGAGCACGGTCTCGTGCGCGGCGCGGCACCGGTGTCCGTCAACTCGGCGGCGAAGGCCGGCGCCGGCCAGGCTTCGGGCCCGGCGGCGGTCGCGTCCGCGGCCGCGCTGCCGACGCTCGGCGACGACATGGCCGCGGCCCTCGGCCTCGCGGGCCAGACGGCCGCGATTCCGTTCGACATCCCGTTGCGCGAAGCGCGCGACGCGTTCGAGCGCGCGTACTTCGAATATCACCTCGCGCGCGAGAACGGCAGCATGACGCGCGTCGCGGAGAAGACGGGCCTCGAGCGCACGCACCTGTATCGCAAGCTCAAGCAGCTGGGCGTCGAGCTCGGCAAGAAGCCGTCGGAAGGCGCCGCGTAAAATATTTTGCGAAAACTACTTGCGCAAAGTAAGAGGGCTGGATATACTTTCTCTTCTTCGTTGGCCCGGTAGCTCAGTTGGTAGAGCAGCGGATTGAAAATCCGCGTGTCGATGGTTCGATTCCGTCCCAGGCCACCAGCAGTTCCAACCCCAAGAATCGGAAGGTTCTTGGGGTTTTTCGTTTGTGGTGGGTTTGCGCGGCATCGGCGTGCGGCCGGCAGCATTCGCCGGAGCGTGATAAAATCCGTGCCCGCTCAATGACTTAGCGCATCGCTTCATGCGCACGGCAGGGCTGCCCGCAGGCGCCGCCGTGACGCGCGGCAACGATGCCGCGCGATGGGCGGTATAAGCGCTCCGCCGCGTTCGCGGACGACCGCGCTGCCTATACTGGTCGAGCCGGCGCAGGCCGGCACGTGTCGGGCCGCCCGGCGGCAGCCGGCCCCGGGGCGCAGCGCGACGCGAGCCTATACATTCACGGAGTATCACGGTGATTCGGACAGACGCTAAAGACGGCGCGCTCGTGCTGTTTTCCGGCGGGCAGGACTCGGCCACGTGCGTGGCCTGGGCCCTGGAACGCTACCAGACGGTCGAGACGCTCGGCTTCGATTACGGCCAGCGCCACCGCGTCGAACTCGAATGTCGCGAAGGCGTACGCGACGCGCTGAAGCATCAGTTTCCCGCCTGGGCCGGCCGCCTCGGCGACGATCACATGATCGACCTGTCGGTGCTCGGCGCGATCAGCGATACCGCGATGACGCGCACGATCGAGATCGAGACCACGGCGAATGGCTTGCCGAACACGTTCGTGCCGGGCCGCAACCTGCTGTTCATGACGATCGCGGCCGCGATCGCCTATCGCCGCGGGCTGCGCGTGCTGGTCGGCGGGATGTGCGAGACCGATTTCTCGGGCTACCCCGACTGCCGCGACGACACGATGAAGGCGCTGCAGGTCGCGCTGAATCTCGGGATGGACACGCGCATCGTGCTCGAGACGCCGCTGATGTGGCTCGACAAGGCGCAGACCTGGCAGCTCGCCGAACAGCTCGGCGGCGACGCGCTCGTCGAGCTGATCCGCGTCGAGACGCACACGTGCTACGTGGGCGAGCGCGCGGAACTGCACGACTGGGGCTTCGGCTGCGGCGAATGCCCGGCCTGCAAGCTGCGCAAGCGCGGCTACGAGGCCTACCTGAAGGGCGAGCGGGTGACCGAAGCGCCGCTGTGACGCGGTGCGCCGGCGGCGCTTGATGAATAACGGATTCTGATCGACAACGAGCGGCGCGAGCCGGACGAAGCACGATGACTTACGCGGTCAAGGAAATTTTCTACACGTTGCAGGGCGAGGGCGCGAACGCGGGCCGTCCCGCCGTGTTCTGCCGGTTCGCCGGCTGCAATCTGTGGTCGGGCCGCGAAGAGGATCGTGCGGAGGCCGTGTGCCGCTTCTGCGATACGGACTTCGTCGGCACCGACGGCGAGAACGGCGGCAAGTTCAAGGACGCCGAAGCGCTCGTCGCGACGATCGCCGGCCTGTGGCCGGACGGCGAAGCGCATCGCTTCGTCGTCTGCACGGGCGGCGAGCCGATGCTGCAACTCGACCAGCCGCTCGTCGACGCGCTGCACGCGGCGGGCTTCGAAATCGCGATCGAGACCAACGGCTCGCTGCCGGTGCTCGAGACGATCGACTGGATCTGCGTGAGCCCGAAGGCCGACGCGCCGCTCGTCGTCACGAAGGGCAACGAACTGAAGGTCGTGATCCCGCAGGACAACCAGCGGCTTGCCGACTACGCGAAGCTCGATTTCGAGTATTTTCTCGTGCAGCCGATGGACGGCCCGTCGCGCGATCTCAACACGAAGCTCGCGATCGACTGGTGCAAGCGGCATCCGCAGTGGCGGCTGTCGATGCAGACCCACAAATACCTGAACATTCCCTGAGCCACGGCCTTTGACATCGTGCTGATTACCCGAAAACTCGAATTCGACGCGGGCCACCGCATTCCCGATCACCGCAGCCAGTGCCGGAACCTGCACGGCCATCGCTACGTGCTCGAAGTCACGCTGCGCGGCGATCTCGTCGATACCGAGGGGGCGCCGGACCGCGGCATGGTGATGGATTTCGCCGACGTGAAGGCGCTCGCGGTCGAGCACCTCGTCAACAAGTGGGACCACGCGTTCCTGGTCTACGCGCGCGACGAAGTCGTGCGCTCGTTCCTCGAGCAGATGGCCGACCACAAGACGGTCGTGCTCGACCGGATCCCGACGGTCGAGAATCTCGCGGCGATCGCGTTCGACATCCTCGCGAACGTGTACGACGCGCACTACGGCGTGAACCTGCGGCTGGAGCGCGTGCGCCTGTACGAAACGCCGAACTGCTGGGCCGACGTCGAGCGCGATCCCGCCCGCTGACGCGGCATTGCCGGCCCGAGCATGCGCTCGGCCGCCGGCCGCCGGTCGCCCGCAGCCGGTCGCCCGCCATGCGGTGCCCGATCGGGCCCGCTTCGCCTGTCTCCCCACATTTCGCCCGACGGCGCGCTATGATCGTTGCGTGGCGCAGCCTGCGCGCCCGCGATCGGGCTGCTGCCGTCCGGCCGTCCCCCGTTGCCTGTTCCGTTCGATTGCCTGTCCGCCAGGAGGCCGTATCGATGAGCACGCTCACCAATTCCCTCAAACAACGTCTGCACGACGGCGACGAGCCGCTGTACGGCCTGTGGCTGTCGCTCGGCTGCGATTCGGCAGCGGAAGCGCTCGCGCACGCCGGCTACGACTGGCTCTGCATCGACATGGAGCACGCGCCGAACGACAGCCGGGACGTCGCGTCGCAACTGCGCGCGCTGGCCGCCGCGCACCTGCCGAGCGAGCCCGTCGTGCGGGTGCCGGGGCGCGAGCCGTGGCTCGTGAAGCGCGCGCTCGACGCCGGCGCGCGCACGCTGATGTTCCCGTGCATCGAGACGGCCGACGAGGCCGCGCACGCGGTGCGGCTCACGCGCTTCCCGTCGCCGGATTCCCCGGACGGGCTGCGGGGCGTGGCCGGCATGGTGCGCGCGGCGGCGTTCGGCATGCGCCGCGATTACCTGCAGACGGCGAACGCCCAGATTGCGGTGATCGTGCAGATCGAATCGGCGCGCGGCATCGACGAAGTCGAGCGGATCGCCGCGACGCCGGGCGTCGACTGCCTGTTTGTCGGCCCGGCCGATCTGGCGGCGAGCCTCGGACATCTCGGCGACAGCCGTCACCCGGATGTCGAGACCGCGATGGCGCGCGTGCTCGCGGCCGGCAAGCAAGCCGGCGTCGCGGTCGGGATCTTCGCGAGCGATACGGCCATCGCGCGCCAGTATCGCGAGGCCGGCTACCGGATGATCACGCTGTCGGCCGACGTGACCTGGCTGCTGCGCGCGACGCGGCAGGCGCTGCAGGAGGTTCGGTCATGAACGGCGGCGACGGCGCGGGGACGGGACGCGCGCGGCGCGCGACCGGTGCGCGCGGGCGGATCGGCGCGATGCTCGGGCTGTGGGTCGTGTGCGTCGCGGCGTCGGCGCAGAATGTGACGCACGCGAAACCGGACCCGGCACACGAGACGCAATCGGCGGTGGCCGCCTACAACGCCGGCGACTATCGCGCGGCGCTGGTGCAGTTCCACGACGCAGCCGAACGCGGCGACCGGCTCGCGCAGTTCAACTACGCGATGATGCTGCTCACCGGCGTCGGCGTGACCGCGAACGTCGACGAAGGGCTGCGCTGGCTGAAGCGGGCGGCCGACGCGAACATGTCGCATGCGCAATACGTGTACGGACGGATGTTCGACGACGGCGAATTCGTCGCGCGCAATCCGGCCGAAGCGCACCGCTGGTTCATGCGCGCGGCGAAGCAGGGACACGTGCAGGCCGCGCTGTCGCTGGCGAACCAGTTCCTCGACGGGCGCGGCACACCGCGCGACAACCGGCAGGCGTTCACGTGGTACAAGCAGGCAGCCGACGCGGGCGAGCCGACCGCGCAGTACGTGACCGCGTCGTTCTACGAGCGCGGCGGCGACGGCGTCACGCAGAACCTGAACATCGCGCGCGCGTACTACGCGGCCGCGGCCGCGCAGGGCGACGAGACGGCCGAGCTGAAATTCAAGGAGCTGAGCGCGCGACTGAAGACGCCGGAGCCGGCATCGGGCGCCGGTGCGGACCACGCGAGCCCGCGCGCGACGCCGCAGTGACGGCGGCCGGCTGAATTCGGCCTGCCCAACGAAAAACGGCGCCCGTGGGCGCCGTTTTCCTTTGCTGCGACTGCTTGCAGCCGTGTGCCACGCCGCAGTGTCAGCTCTTCATCAACCGCCGCTGTCGCCCGACGCTCATGATCATTCCGATCGCGACGCCGAGCGTCGCCAGCGCGGTGCCGCCATAGCTCATGAACGGCAACGGCACGCCGACGACGGGCAGCACGCCGCTCACCATCCCGATGTTGACGAACGCGTAGACGAAGAACGCGAGCGTGAGCGAGCCCGCGAGCAGCCGGCCGAACAGCGTCGCACCCTGCGCGGCGATGTAGAGCCCGCGCGCGATCAGCGCCATGTACAGCGTCAGCAGCACGAGGCCGCCGACGAGCCCCCATTCTTCCGAGAACACCGCGAAGATGAAGTCGGTGTGCTTCTCCGGAATGAATTCGAGGTGGGCCTGCGTGCCCTTCAGGTAGCCCTTGCCGAGTGCGCCGCCCGAGCCGATCGCGATCACGGCCTGGATCGTGTGGAAGCCCTTGCCGAGCGGGTCGGACGTCGGGTCGAGCAGCGTGCACACGCGGTGCTTCTGGTAGTCGTGCATCAGCGGCCACTGCACTTCGGGCTGGCAGATGCGCTCCTCGAACACGGCAATCGAGCCGACCGCGATCACGCCCGCGACGAGCACCGGCACGATCAGCTTGAACGACAGGCCGGCGAGGTAGATCACGAAGAGGCCCGCCGCGAACACGAGCAGGCCGGTGCCGAGGTCGGGCTGCTTCGCGATCAGGCCGACCGGCACGAGCAGGATTCCGAACGCGACGACGAAGTCGTACCAGCGCAGCCCGCCTTCGCGGCGCTGGTAGTACCACGCGAGCATCAGCGGTGTCGCGATCTTGAGGATTTCCGACGGCTGGATCACGACGCCGACGTTCAGCCAGCGCTTCGCGCCCTTCTTGGTCATCCCGAACAGCGCGACCGCGACCAGCAGCGCGACCCCGAACGTGTATAGCGGGACCGCGAAGCGCATCAGCGTCGTCGGCGGGATGTTCGCGATCACCCACATCAGCACGAACGTCAGCAGGATGTTGCGTAGCTGGTCCTCGACGCGGCCCGGCATGTCGATCGCCGCGCTATACAGCGTGACGATGCCGACGCACAGCAGCAGGAACACGATGAGGGCGAGCGGGCGGTCGAAACCCGCGAACATCTGCTTGATCTTGTCGAGCCAGGCGCGCTTGTCGAATTGCATGCCTTTCTCCGTTAATGAGCGGTGCCGGCGTTCACCGCTTTCGCGGTGGCCGAGGCACGGAAGTTGTCGTCGCGCGGCGCGGTGGCGACCGGCTGTGCGCCGCTCGCGGGCCGGTGCGGCCGGTGCGGGCGCCGGATCGGCGGC
>NZ_VWWG01000016.1:0-73186 GCF_011753085.1 Burkholderia sp. Tr-862 | reverse complement strand
CGGCCTTCGCCAGGCCCACGACGTTGTTCTTCAGCACCTGGCGATCGATCGACTGCACGCCGAACGCCATTTGCGGCTGCTGGTCGATGAAGATCAGCTGGCTGTTCTGGGGGGTGAGAACTTCAAGCTTCGGATTGCTCATGGCGGTCATGTCCTTTGACGTGGAGAAAAATAAAGCCTGCCTCGCCGGCAAGCCGGGGGGCCCGATGTGCTGTGCTGGGAGGTTTGCCTGCCAACGTCTACCATTCAACATGGAAACTTGCAGCAATGCCAATTAATCGTTCTGTTTAAGAAAATCCATAAAACAAATTCTTAAAAGATCTTAAATCAGTTGAATTTTCGCGCCGCTCCAGCGATGACCTGATAGGCTCTTTTTCGACTTCGTCGGTTCATCGGCGGGGCGTTATTCATATCTTTCCACGCGGTTGTCATTCACTTCAATTTATATTATGAAACCGTACGTTTCCTCGCTATTGGCCGGCATTCTCGCCGGCGCCGTCTACGCGTTGATCGGCGTGCAATCGCCCGCTCCGCCCACCATTGCGCTGGCCGGCCTGTTGGGCATCCTGGCCGGCGAGCAGATCCTGCCGGTCGCTCGCCGGATGCTCGCGGGCATCCACCTGAAGGCCGCATGGAGCGAAGCGAAGTGCACCCAGCACATGTTCGGCTCGCTGCCCGGCGCGCAGCCATCCAACGCAGCGGCGAAGCACCACGAGTCGACGCCGACGTGACGGATCGCCATTGACTGGACAAACGGGCTCAAGGCGTTAACATGACGGCCCGACGCCCCGCCTGTGAAATCCTTCATGAAGCTGTCATTCGAAGCGCTCGAAGCGCTGGACGCAATCGACCGCACCGGCACGTTCGCCGAAGCCGCGGAACTGCTGCATCGCGTACCGTCGGCCCTGACTTACCTCGTGCAAAAGCTCGAGGGCGACCTCGGCGTCGCGCTGTTCGACCGCAGCGGACGCCGTGCGAAGCTCACGCATGCGGGTCGCGTCGTCGTCGAAGAAGGCCGGCGGCTCCTGCATGCGGCGGAACAGCTCGAACTCAAGGCGCAGCGCGCGCAGCAAGGCTGGGAAACCGAGCTGCGCATCTGTATCGACGAGATCCTGCCGTTCGACGCGCTATGGCCTTGCGTGCATGCGTTCTACGGGCTCGAAATGGATACGCGGCTGCGGCTCTCGACCGAAGTCCTCGGTGGTACCTGGGACGCGCTGGTTGCGCGCCGCGCGGATCTCGTCGTCGGCGCGACGGGCGAGCCGCCGGAGTTGCCGGGCATCGTTACGCGGCCGATCGGCACGCTCAGGCACGTGTTCGCGGTCGCGCCCACCCACCCGCTCGCGGCATTGCCCGAACCGCTGTCGATGGCGTCGATCGTCGAGCATCGCGGCGCCGTCATCAGCGACACGTCTCGCGAACTGCAGCCGCGCTCGGTCGCCGTCGATGCCGGGCAGCCGACGCTCGCGGTACCGACCCTCGCGGCAAAACTGGCCGCGCAGTGCGAAGGACTCGCCGTGGGCACGCTGCCGGACTGCATCGCGGCGCGCGCGATCGCACAAGGCAAGCTCGTCGCCCGCCAGGTGACCGGCATGCGCGACACGACGCATTGCTACATGGCGTGGCGCAGCGACGAAGCCGGCCGCGCGTTGCGCTGGTGGGTCGAGCAGCTCGATCGCCCCGATCTCGTCGACCGGTTCCTCGCGCTTGCGTGATCCCGCCAGTGATCCTGACGTGCCGGCCGAACGGATCGCGAACGCACTTCATCTCCTTCTCGGGTCACGCGTCCGGATTTGCGCATCGCACTGAATGTCGTGATTGTGCCGGCCGCACACGCCGTTACGGTTCGTCGTCTGTCTCGCACGCGAATGCGTTCGCTTCGGGCCACGCATCGTGGACGCCCCGGCTCGATCCGGAGCCATGCGCGAGCGCCGCGGCATACGCGGCCAGCAGGCGCTTGCGCGCATCGTCTCGGGCCGGCGTCGCATCCAGATCCCGCATCGCCTCGAGCGCCTCGAGCGCCACGCGCGCGCGTTCGCGACACTCGTCCACGAGCGACAGGTCCAGCAGGTACGGCACCGCCACGGCCGCCAGTGCGATGCCGGTCTCCGCGTGGCCGTTCGGCGAAAATGTCCAGTCAAGCGCCGCGCGCAGATTGCCGAGTTCGCGGCGCATCAGATCGAGCCGCGCTTCGGCCGGCGACCCATCGTCGCCGCCGGGCGGCGTGAACAACGTAAGAAAGTAGTTCGCATGCGCGAGCGCGGCGGCCGCGCATTCGCCGTTGTTCTCGAGCTGCTGCAGCGCATAGGCGCGCGTCGTCGTCAACAGCCGGTAGCGCGGCACGCCGTGCGCATTCTCGACGTTCACGAGCGACTTCGACACCAGGCCGGCGATCGTGTCGAGCAAGTCCGCATCGGCCAGCCCCGTCGTGCCGACGATGTTTCGCACCGCCTCGATCGAAAAACCGTCGCGAAACACACCGAGCCATCGCAACAGCACGCGCTCCGTATCCCCCAGCAAGCGGTAGCTCCAGTCGTACATGGCCTGCAGCGTCCGGTGGCGTGGCAATGCCGTGCGAAAGCCGCCGGTCAGCAACCGGAAATGGTCGTCGAGATGATCGGCCAGCACGTCGATGCCGAGCACGGCCGCGCGGGCAGCGGCCAGTTCGATCGCCAGCGGCAAGCCGTCGAGATGTCGGCACACCGACGCCATCAGGGACACGCTGCGTTCGTCGAGCGGAAAGCGCGGGTCGGCGGCGCACGCGCGTGCCGCGAACAATTGCACCGCACTTGCGCCCAGCGTGTCGGCTGCGTCGGCACCTTCGTCGCTGACCTCGAGCGGTGGCACCGGACACTGTCGCTCGCCGTGGATGCGAAGCGCCTCGCGGCTGGTCGCCAGCACACGCAGCCCGGTATCGGATTCGGTCAACACGGCGGCGATCCGCGCGGCTGCGTCCAGCAGATGCTCGCAATTGTCGAGCACGAGCAACATCCTGCGATGCGCGACGCTCGCCAGCACCGCTTCGAGCGTCAGCGAGCGGGCCGGCAGCGCGATGTCCAGCGCGTCCGCCAGCGCGGCGGGAACGAATTGCGGGCACGCAACCGTCGCCAGCGACACGAACGCCGCACCATCCGGAAAGCGTGCCTCGGCCCGGATCGCGGCTTCGATCGCCACGCGCGTCTTGCCGATGCCGCCCGCCCCGACCAGCGTCACGACGCGCGCAGCGTCGAGCGCCGCGAGGACATCGGCGACCATCTGCTCCCGTCCCACGAGCGCGGTCGGCGCGGGCGCGAGCCGCGATGTCGCGGGACGCACGGAGGGGGCGCCTTCGGCGGGTTCGCTGACGAGCCGATAGCCGCGCCCCGGCACCGTGACGATCAGATCCCGGTCCCGGCCCAGCGCCTTGCGCAACGATGCGATATGCACCTGCAGGTTGTTTTCCTCCACGATCGTGTGCGGCCATACCCGCTGCATGATCTCGTCCTTCGAGACCAGCGCGCCATTTGCCTGAACCAGGAGTTCGAGAATTTCGAATGCACGGCTGCCGATACGCAACAGTTTGCCGTTCGCGCGAATTTCACGTCTGTCGAGAAAAACGTGAAGCGTTCCAATGCGGATCATGGGAGGGGTCTAATCAATGGCATTTACCGATGCCAGTCAAAACGACATCGATTTGACACCAATGCTACGGCATTTACTACGTATGATGATTCAAATTATCAGAATGGAATGAGCAAATTTTTTGAATCGTTGAAATCCGCGGGCCTCGCATCTTCTGCGCACGGCGCGGCATGGCGCCCGGCATTCCCGCCCGGAGAAGCAGGGATTCGTCGATGAAGTGGATTTCGTAGGATTTTCCCGCGGTTCGATTGAGCGGGAATTCGGGCGAACCGCGTTTTCGGCCCGTAGTTGAACGCGCGGTTCGAGATGAGCGTGGCGAGGACGCCGGACGGCCGCGGCCGCCCGGCTACGTCACGCCAACGTCACGCGCGGACGAACGCCAGCAGTTCGTCGTTCAATTGTTGGGCATGCGTCAGATACAGCGCATGCGGGGCGCCTTCGTAGATGCTCAGCGTCGCGTGCGGCACGCGCGCGGCGGTGGCCGCCCCCGTCAGTGCGAGCGGCGCCGTCTGGTCATCGTCGCCATGAATCACGCGCGTCGGGACGTCGAATTTGTCCAGATCCGTCCTGAAATCGGTTTCAGAAAATGCCCGGACGCAATCGAGCGTGCCTTTCAATCCGGCCTGCAGCGCCATGAACGAAGTCCAGTCGAGCGCGGCGCGCGAGATCGTCGAATCGGCCCGGTTCGAACCGGTGAACAACGGCCAGAAGGACTCGAAGAACGCGGCGCGGTCCGCCACGATCGCCGAGCGAATGCCGTCGAACATCGCAACGTCGACGCCGTCCGGATGATCGTCGCGCCGCGCGATGAGCGGCGTCACCGAGCCGATCAGGACGGCCTTCGCGATGTGGCGCGTGCCGTGCCGGCCGATGTACCTGGCAACCTCGCCGCCGCCCATCGAAAAGCCGACGAGCGTCACGTCGCGCAATCCGAGCGTCTCGATCAGCGTCGCGAGATCGTCCGCCAGCGTATCGTAGTCGTAGCCCGTCCACGGTTGGCCGGACCGGCCGAAACCGCGCCGGTCGTACGCGATGCCGCGAAAACCGTTCGATGCCAGATGATGCATCTGGACGTCCCACATGTCCGCATTCAGCGGCCAGCCGTGAATGAACACGACGGGGCGCCCCGCGCCCCAGTCCTTGTAGTGAATCGAGACGCCGTCGCGTGTCGTGAAGGTACTCATGAAGCTTCCTCGGCAAAGAAGAGGCAGCGGCGCCAGCCGCCGCCGATGGATGGGGCGCTCCGCTCCCGGTCAGGAGCGGGACAGCCTGACGATGAACCGGTCCAGCTCGGACGCGAGGATCGCCTCCCAGCAATTCGCGGGACGCTTCGCTCCGCGCCACTGCGGCTTGTAGATCGCATCGCCGGCGCGAATCGGCAGGCCGGTCAGGGCGCAGCGCCCCGGCGAGCGCGACTTCGCGCTGATCCAGCGCTGCTCGTCATACCGGCAGTGGGTCGGATCGCTCCACGACACCAGCAGCGAGGAATCGGTCTGCCGCTCGACCGCGACGATCGCGCATCCGCGACGCCCGCCACCGCCGGACGCCCCGCGCGCGTCGTCGCGATGACGGCGGCGCGCGGCGTCCCGGTCGCGAAGATTCAGCGACGCGCAGCGGCTTGCGCCGGACGACGGATCGAGCAGCGTCATCACGTGCTCCCAGCGATCGAATGTGTCCATGACGGCGTATCCAGGCAAGTGGCGAGAGATTCGGACGTTTCGCATCCGTGCGCATCACGATCGTCATGCGCTGGCGCGAACCGGCAGCGACCCGCGACGGGACGGCTTGATGCTGACAATAGCGAGCGGCCGCTGAAGAGTCTTGATCCACAGGCTTAATTGTTCTGGCGGCCTGGCTCGCACGCCACACCGACCGGCCGGTTCATGAAAATTCAGCCGAATTTCAGTACATGCCGCACGGCCCCGCGCTAGGCTCCCGTCGACGTTCGTTCGCTCCCTTCGTGCGCCTGCCGGCCCGCGACCGCGAACGCACGCCGGCTGCCGGCAAGCGTGCGGGCAGATCCGGACCATCGATTCCACACGACATCATTCCACCGCACGTTCAAGGAGCCCCAATGCGTCCCGCAGACCTCGACGCCATCCCGTCGGCACGCCGCCGCGACATGCTGCTTGCCGGCGCGACCGCCGTTGCAGCCGCCGCGCTGCCGGCCGCCGCCGCCGCTGCCGCCCCCAAACACGCCGCTTCCGCCCATCAAGGAACCCATCCGATGAACACGATCACCACGCAAGACGGTACGCAGATTTATTTCAAGGACTGGGGCAGCGGCCGTCCGGTCGTCTTCTCGCACGGCTGGCCGCTGTGTGCCGATGCGTGGGATCCGCAGATGCTGTTCCTGGTGCAGCACGGCTACCGCGTGATCGCGCACGATCGCCGCGGTCACGGCCGCTCGAGCCAGCCGTCCCAAGGCAACGACATGGATACCTACGCGGACGATCTCGCCGCGCTGATGAATGCGCTGGACCTGCGCGAAGCGACGCTCGTCGGCCACTCCACCGGCGGCGGCGAAGTCGCCCACTACATCGGCCGTCACGGCACGAAGCGCGTGTCGAAGGCCGTGCTGATCGGCGCCGTGCCGCCCCAGATGGTGAAATCGCCGACCAATCCGGGCGGCCTGCCGATGGACGTATTCGACGGCATCCGCAAGAACGTCGCCGAGAACCGTTCGCAGTTCTACAAGGATCTCGCCGTGCCGTTCTTCGGCTTCAATCGCCCCAATGCGAAGGTGTCGCAGGGCACGATCGACGCATTCTGGGCACAAGGGATGATGGGCGGCGCCCATGGCCAGTATCTGTGCGTCAAGGAGTTCTCCGAGGTCGACTACACCGAGGACCTGAAGAAGATCGACGTCCCGACGCTGATCCTGCACGGCGACGACGACCAGATCGTGCCGATCGACGATTCCGCACGCCTGTCCGCGAAGATCGTGAAGCACGCGCAGCTCAAGATCATCCCGGGCGGCGCGCACGGCATGTGCGTCGTTGACGCGGCGCGAATCAATGCCGAACTGCTCGCGTTCCTGAAGGCGTAAGCGACGCCATACGGCGCGCCGCGCGTCAACCAGCGTTGCGACGCCATCCGCGTGATGGCGGATCGCACGCAGGTTCGGCAGGGGAACCTGAATCCGGTTATCCCCACTCTCGACGCGATGGACGGACTGGCTGCGTCGCGCGAACTCGAGCGTTCAGAACGTTTCAGCGCGGCTTCAGGAATTGGCGAGCGCGCACACGTAGACTGGTTTCACGAGCCGTCGTGCGGGCGCTTGCCCGCGCGTCGGCGCCCTTCCTGGAGTGACGAATGATTTCCGGCGCCTATTGTCCCGCGCATCGAATCGGGTACGACCGGCCGATTCGCGTGGAGCACGCATGAAGCACAAACGACTCTGGTTCGGTGCGACCGGCGTCGCGCTCGCGGGCCTCGCGATCGCCGTCGGCATCATGGTCCGGCCGTCGATCGCGCCGATCGAGCCGCCCGCCCGCGCGTCGTTCGATCCGCAACTCGTCCGAGCCGGCGCGCGCGTGGTCGCGCTCGGCGATTGCGTCGTCTGCCATACGGCGAAGGACGGCAAGCCGTTCGCCGGCGGGCTGCCGCTCGCGACGCCGTTCGGCACGATCTACGCAACCAACATCACGCCGGATGCCGACACCGGCATCGGCCGCTGGTCGCGGGACGCCTTCTCGCGCGCGCTGCGCAGCGGCATCGCGCGGGACGGGCATCCGCTCTACCCCGCTTTTCCGTACATCCACTTCACGCGGATGTCCGACGACGAGATCGCGGCGGCCTACGCGTACCTGATGACCCGCGAGCCGGTTCAAGCAAGCACGCCGAAGAACGACCTGATCTTCCCGCTCAACTTCCGCCCGCTCGTCGCGTTCTGGAACGTCCTGTTCCTGCACGAAGGCGCGATCGCGCCGGACCCGGCGCAATCCGCGCAGTGGAATCGCGGCAAGGCGCTGGTCGACGGCCTCGGCCACTGCGCGTCCTGCCATTCGCCGCTGAATGCGATCGGCGGCGAGAAAGCGGGCAAGGCATTCGACGGCGGCATCGTCGACGGGTGGGAAGCGCCGCCGCTCAATACGCTCGGCAGCGCGACACGTCCGTGGACGCAGGCACAACTGGTCGCGTATCTGCGCACCGGCCGCGCGAGCGAGCATGGCGCGGCCGCCGGCCCGATGCTTCCCGTCACGCGCGATCTCGCGACCGTGCCCGCAGACGACGTCGAGGCGATCGCCGCCTACATCCTGTCGATCCAGAAGCCTGTCGGCGCGCGGCCGGCGACGGCCGGCGCCGGACACAACCCGACGACGCCCGCCGGACAACGCGGCGCAGTGCTGTTCCAGGCGTCGTGCGCGCAGTGCCACGGGCCGGCAGCGCCGATGCAATCGATCGGCGAGCGGCCGACGCTCGCGTTCAGCACGGCGGTCGCCGCCGACACGCCGCGCAACGCGATCCAGATGATGTTCAACGGTATCGGCTGGCATGGCGAGGACACGCTGAACTACATGCCGTCATACCTCGACCAGTACGACGACCGGCAAATCGCGGATCTCGCTGCGTACATCCGCGAAACGTACTCGGATCGCCCCGCGTGGAGCGGCGTCGAAACCCTGGCCGCGAAACTCAGAAAGGAGGACCGCACGCGATGATCACCCTAACCGTGAATGGCGCGCGGCATACGCTCGACATCGACCCGTCCACGCCGCTGCTCTATGCGCTGCGCAACGACCTGCACCTGCACGGCGCGAAGTTCGGTTGCGGCCTCGGACAATGCGGCGCGTGCACCGTCATCGTCGACGACAAGCCGATGTTCTCGTGCCTGATCCCGGTCGCCGCGATCGGCGCACGCAGCGTCAGGACCATCGAGAGCCTCGGCACCGCCGAGCGGCCGGGCAAGCTTCAGCAAGCGTTCATCGATCACCAAGCGGCGCAGTGCGGCTATTGCATTGCCGGGATGATCATGCGCGCGCAGGCGCTGCTCGAACGCAACCCGAAACCGACCGAACGCGAACTGCGCACCCACATGGAACCGAACCTGTGCCGTTGCGGCACCCACCTGCGGATCCTGGCGGCCGTGCGCCAGGTCGCGGGCCTGCCGGACCCGGAACCGGCCGGCGCGCCGGTCATGATCAGCAAAGGGCTCTGATGAACGCACCCGACGACATCGACGAAGGCCGCCGGCACTTCATGGTTTCCGGCGCGCTCTTCGTCGCGTTCAGCCTGGCACCGGCCACACGCGCCGCCGCCGAGGTCGTGATCGCGGACGAAGGCGCGGCCGTCCATGTATCCGGGGCGACCGAAACGCTGGCCGGCAGCCTGAAGACCAACCCGCTGCTGGATGCATGGATCAAGATCACGCCCGACGGCAAGGTCACCGTGTTTACCGGCAAGGTCGAGCTCGGCACCGGCGTGCGCACCGCGTTGCTGCAGGTGGCGGCCGAGGAGCTGAACATGAAGCCCTCGCTGATCACGTTCCTGACCGCCGACACCGGCGCGTCGCCGGACGAGGGCCTGACCGCCGGCAGCCACACGATGGCGGACAGCGGCTCCGCGCTGCTGAACGCCGCCGCGCAGGTGCGCGCGCTGCTGGTCGACGGCGCGGCGAAGCAGTTCGGCGTCGATCCGCGCACGCTCACGGTTGCCGATGCGCTCATCAAGGCGCCGGACGGCCGCACCATGCGCTATGGCGACGCGGTCCGCACCGTCGACCTGCATCGCAACGCGACGCCGACCTCGCCGCTGAAGCCGCCCGCGACGTTCGCCGTGATCGGCACGTCGCTGCCGCGCGTCGATATTCCAAACAAGGTCACGGGTGGCGTCAGCTACGTGCAGGACATGGAACTGCCCGGCATGCTGCATGCACGCGTCGTGATGCCGCCGGTGTACGACGCGAAACTGCTGTCGTTCGACGAAGCCGCGATCCTGAAGATGCCGGGCGTCGTGCGGATCGTGCGCAACGGCAGCATGCTTGCCGTCGTCGCCCAGGGGGAATGGCAGGCCGTCGTCGCGCAGCGCGCGCTGGCCGCCGCGTGCCGCTGGTCGCCCGGTCGGACGCTGCCCGAGCGCAACACGGTTCATGAAGACCTGAAGCGGATTTCGACGCAGCACATCGAGATCGCCAATACGCATGCGCCAGCCGCGCCGGCGGTGAAGACGCTGAGCGCCACGTTCCTGAAGAATTACCTGCTGCACGGCTCGATCGGGCCGTCCTGCTCGGTCGCTCGTCTCGAGAACGGCATGCTGACCGTGTGGACCCACTCGCAGGGCGTGTATCCACTGCGCGACGCGCTGGCCGAGATGCTGTCGATGCCGAAGGCGAGCATCCGCTGCATTCACACCGAGGGCTCGGGTTGCTACGGGCACAACGGCGCGGACGACGCGGCGGCGCATGCGGCGCTGATCGCCGCCGCGATGCCCGGCAAGCCGATTCGCGTCCAGTGGATGCGCGAACAGGAACATACGTGGGATCACTTCACGCCGGCGATGGTCACCGAGCTCAGCGCGTCGCTCGACGCCAGCGGGCGCATCGTCGACTGGAAGTACGCGCTGTGGAGCAGCTCGCACAACGAACGCATCGTCAATGCCGGCCGGCTGCTGCCCGCGCGGATGCTCGAGCCGCCGTTCGTCCCCGCGCCGTCGACGCCGATGCTGCAGCCCGAGGGCGGCGGGGATCGCAACGCGATCCCGCTGTACGCGCTGCCGAACATGCACATCGTGAACAATTTCTCGCCGACGATGCCGCTGCAGACGTCCGCGATGCGCTCGCTCGGCGCGCACACGAACATCTGGTCGATCGAAAGCTTCATGGACGAGCTGGCGCACGCCGCCGGCGTCGATCCCGTCGAATTCCGGCTGCGTCACATGCAGGATCACCGCGCGCGCCAGGTGATCAAGCTCGCCGCGACCAAGTTCGGCTGGCCGCGTCCGCCGCGCGCGCGCAATCGCGGCGTCGGCTTCGCGTTCGGCAAATACAAGAACCTGATGGCTTACGTCGCGATGGCGATCGAGATCTCGGTGGTCCCGGAAACGGGCCAGGTCACGCTCGACCACGCGGAAGTCGCCGTCGACGCCGGGCAGGTCGTCTCGCCGGACGGCATCCGCAACCAGATCGAAGGCGGCATCGTGCAGGCCGCCAGCTGGACGCTGTACGAGACATTGAAATACGATACGCAGCGCATACGCAGCTTCGACTGGAGCAGCTATCCGATCCTGCGCTTCTCGGCGGCGCCGCAAAGCGTGAAGGTCCACCTGATCAATCGTCCCGGCGCACCGTTTCTCGGCGCGGCCGAGGCGTCGATGGGGCCGACCGCCGGCGCGCTGGCCAACGCGATTTTCGACGCGACCGGCCAGCGCCCGCGCGAAATGCCGTTTGCCGGCGACGGGCTGAGGAAACGCATCGACGCATAGCGTCATCACACAACCGATCGCGCCGGCACGAACCGGCGCCGACAATCGACCGGCTGGAGATTTCTGAACGATGGATACCTTGCTTTCGATGCGCGTGTTTACGCGCATCGTCGAAACGGGCAGTTTCACGCGCGCGTCGGACACGACCGGGCTGACGACACCGCGCGTGTCCGCGCTGCTGAGCACGCTCGAACAGCACCTCGGTTGCCGGCTGCTGAACCGCACGACGCGCCGCATCTCGCTGACTGAGGACGGGCAGGCGTACTACGAACGCTGCGTCGGGGTGCTACGCGAAATCGACGACATGGAAGCAGCGGTATCGCAGGCGCGCAACGTGCCGCGCGGCCGCCTGAAAGTGAACCTGCCGCCCGCGATGGCCAAGCAGATCATGGTGCCCGCGCTGCCCGAGTTTCTCGCCGCTCATCCGAACATCTCGATCGAACTCGGCGTGACCGATCGCCAGATCGACCTCGTCGGCGAGGGCGTCGATTGCGTGGTGCGCATCGGCGCGCTCGACGACTCGGGCATGATCGCCAAACGGATCGGCAGCCTGACCACCTGCACATGCGCGGCCCCCGCGTATCTCGACCGATGCGGCGCGCCCGCAACGGTCGACGATCTCGCGCAGCACGTCGCGATCAGCCACATCTCGGCCGATACCGGCCGCCCACGGCCGTGGGACTACGTCGTCGACGGCGAAGCGCGGATCGTGCAGATGTGCGGCACGGTCGCGGTCAACGACGCCGATACCTACATCGAGTGCGGCGTCGCGGGCATCGGCCTGATCAAGACCTCGCTATACCTGGTCGAACCGTATCTGAAATCGGGACGGCTGCGCGAGGTGCTGACCGATTTCAACGCACCGCCGCGGCCGATCTCGATCCTGTATCCGCCGAATCGGCATACGCCCGTCAAGCTCAAGATCTTCGTCGACTGGCTCACGAGCCTGTTCGCGCAGATTCCGACGCTGCAGGGCCAGCGCGGCTGAACGCCGCCAGCGGCCCTGCTGCCCGGACGCCCGGACGCCCGCGTCCCAACCGTTTTCACGCCATCGGCCCCGCGAGCGTTGCGCGCCTTTGCACGGCGCGCAATGCTCGATTGCGCGACGGACGTATTCCGTTGTCATCGCTCGATCAATAGTCTTGACGGCAATGCGGCGTGCATGGCTCGCCGCTTGCGAAATTGCAATGCGCCGCCCGGCAAACGGGCGTCCGACATCTCGTTCAAGGAGTCGACCATGTCAACGGAATCCACCGCGCTCGCGGCCCACGGGCAGGCGCCCAGGCTCACGCAGGGCCTCATCCTGCTGTTCGCGTTCAGTTGCGGCGCGATCGTCGCGAACCTGTACTACGCACAACCGATCACCGAGCTCATCGCGCCCGGGCTGCACATGTCCGGCGGGATGGCGAGCCTCATCGTGTCGCTGACGCAGATCGGCTACGCGCTCGGCCTGTTCTTCATCGTGCCGCTCGGCGACCTGCTCGAGAACCGCAAGCTGATGATCGTCACGGCCGTGATCTCGATCGCGAGCCTCGCCGCGGCCGCGGTGACGCGGACGCCCGGCCTGTTCCTCGCGATTTCGCTGCTGATCGGCTTCAGTTCGGTCGCCGTCCAGATCCTGGTCCCGCTCGCCGCGCACCTCGCGCCGGATCATTCGCGCGGCCGGGTGGTCGGCACGATCATGAGCGGGCTGCTGCTCGGCATCCTGCTCGCGCGCCCGCTGTCGAGCGTGGTGGCCGACGCGTTCGGCTGGCGCTTCGTGTTCGCGGCCGCCGCGGTTGTGATGACGCTCGTGACGGTCGTGCTCGCGCTGACGATTCCGTCGCGCCAGCCCGATCATCGCGCAACCTATTTCGACCTGATCGGCTCGCTGCTGCATCTGGTGCGCACGATGCCGGTGCTGCGCCATCGCGCGTTCTACCAGGGCCTGATGTTCGCGTCGTTCAGCCTGTTCTGGACCGCCGTGCCGGTCGAGCTGACGCGTCACTACGGACTGTCGCAATCCGCCATCGGCCTGTTCGCGCTCGTCGGCGCGATCGGCGCGACGTCGGCGCCGGTCGCCGGCCGCCTCGCGGATGCCGGCCATACCGTGCGGGCGACGCTGATCGCGCTGGTCGCCGGCGCACTGTCCTATGCCGTCGCGCTGCTTCACGGCGTCGGCCTGTACGGCCTCGTCGTCACGGGCATCGTGCTCGATTTCGCCGTGCAGATGAACATGGTGCTCGGCCAGCGCGAGATCTACGCGCTGGATGCGACGAGCCGCAACCGTCTGAACGCGCTGTACATGACCAGCATCTTCGTCGGCGGCGCCATCGGCTCCGCGCTCGCGAGCCCGCTGTACGAACACGGCGGCTGGCCGCTCGTCGCCGCGGTCGCCGGCGCATTCCCGATCGTCGCGCTCGCGCACTACCTCGCGATCGGCCGGCCGTACGCGCAACGCCACGCACGCACCTGAACCGGCGCCGGCTGCCGGTCGAGCGCACGCATGCCGCCCGGCTCGTGCGCGCGCCGGAACGCCGCCGGCATGTCATTCCGACTTTTCACCGGGGCCGCTGTCTCGCCATCCCGCCGCTTGCGGCGGCGCGATGCGCGGCGCCCCCTGCTCAACGCACAAGGAATCCACCATGTCTTCCCTGCTCAGCACCTACGATCTGCGCGGCCTGCCGCTGCCCAACCGAGTCGTGATGGGGCCGATGACGCGCTCGCGCGCACCGTCGCGCGGCCAGCCGACCGAGCTCATGGCCGAGTATTACGCGCAGCGCGCGTCCGCCGGCCTGATCGTCACCGAGGCGACCAATGTCAGCCACACGTCCGCGGCGTTCGAACTGACGCCCGGGCTCGTCACCGACGAGCAGGCGGCCGGCTGGAAGCAGGTCACGGACGCGGTCCATGCGAACGGCGGCCGCATCTTCGCGCAGCTGTGGCACGGCGGCCGCGTCAGCTCGCTGACGCTGCTCGGCGGCGACGCGCCGCTGTCGCCGTCCGGCGTCAACGACGATCTCGAGCAGTTGCAGGTGTGGGCCCGGTTGCAGAACGGCTACTACACGAAGATTCACGCGACGCCGTCGCGCGCAATGACGACGGACGAAGTCGCCGCAACGGTCGATGAATTCGGCCGCGCAGCCGCCCGCGCGATGGCGGCCGGCTTCGACGGCGTCGAGATTCACGCGGCCAACGGCTACCTGCCGCACCAGTTCCTGTCGTCGACGCTGAACCGCCGCGACGACCACTACGGCGGCTCGGTCGCGAACCGCGCGCGCTTTCTCGAGGAGATCGTCGACGCGGTCGGCGGCGTGATGCCGCTCAGCCGCGTGGGCGTGCGCATCTCGCCGTACGCGCAATACAACAACGTGCGGGACGCGGATCCGGATGCGACGTACGCGTACGTTGGCCGCATGCTCGACGAAGCGGGCGTCGCCTACCTGCACGCTGCCGATACCAACGGCTGGAGCGGCGAGCCCGACCTGCCGCGCATCATCGAGCACACGCGCAAGACCTTCGGCGGCACGCTGATCGTCAACGGCGGCATCACGCCGGACGCCGCGAATGCGCTGATCGATGCGGGCGACGCCGATCTCGTCGCGTTCGCGCGTGCGTACATCGCGAACCCGGATCTCGTCGAACGCATCGCCATGCATGCGCCGCTCGCCGTGCCGAAGTCGATCGGCTGGTACGGCGGCGAGCGCGCGGGATACGTCGACTATGCGCGGCACGACGCGGCGGCAGCGACCGCCTGAGCCGTGTGGCACGGCGACGCCCCGCCGCCATGCTCAGCGGGGCACGCCCGCGCAACGGTTCCTTCAGGCGTCCTTCCAGTGCGCACCCAGCACGCGCCCGCAAAAATTCGGCCGGTGAAAATCCGGATCGGCCCGCTCGAGCACGTCGGCGCTCCAGGTGCCGAACGTCGATGCCGGCCGGTGCGCGACCCCGCGGGCAACCGCGTCAAGGAACGCCTCGCCGAACCCGTCGCCGCGCGGATAAGCGGCAAGCAGCGCGCGGCGCTCGTCGGTCGAATACGCGTCGGCGTCGGTGGCCATCAGGTCCGTCGATACCGCGCTCGATAACGCGCGCGCCAGCGGCGACACGCGCGCGGCCACGCCGGGCGTCGTATGCAGCGCGATGGCGCGCCATACGTCGTCGCAGATGGGCTGGGGCGTGCGGTGCCGCGACAGGAACGCGTGCGCGGCATCGGCGCTGTCCAGCTCGTAGCGCGCGCTCGAGCGGCAATACGCGGCACTCAAGCCCATGTTCGCGTACATGGCGGCCACGTACAGCACGTCGGCATCGCACATGTCGCCGGCGCGGCGCGCGGCGAGCGACGCGAGGACGAATACCCGGCAAGCGTGGTCGGTGAGCACGCGCGGCAGCGACGCGCGCGCGGCTTCGGCGGCCTCGATCGCGATCGGCGTGCGCGGAATGCGGACGCCGGCGACTTCGTCATTCGCCGATGCGCACGTGTGCGCAGAATTCATTTCGTCTCCTTCTGCCCCGTGCCGGGGCCGAAAAATTGCTCGTTCTTCGCGGTGCGCGCACCCATACCCGTCGCCTAAAACGCGGCGCCGAGGCAACCGAACGCGTTGCACGGCTCGGCGAGCTCCGTCGCGGCCGCATCCAGGCGCCGCGCGAAGCGACGTCCGTATTCGCGCGCGAAACCGGTATCGCGGCCGCCGTCGGCCGCGGCTCGCGGCTGCGCCGACGCGACCGGACGCCACCGGCCCATGCCGCCGAACTCGGCCACGGGCGACCACGCGGGACTCACCGGCAGCGGCGGCGGCGCCAGCGGTGCGAATTCATCGTCCGCGTGCACGACCTTGCCGTCGACGATCGTCAGGACCGACGACAGGTGCTTGATGCGTGACTCGTCGATCGTGAAGTAGTCGTCCGTGAGCACCGCGAAATCCGCGTACCGGCCGGGCAACAGCGCGCCCTTGCGATCGTCTTCGTTCGAGAACCACGCGCTGCCGACCGTATAGCGGCGCAGCGCCTCCATCCGGCTGAGCCGATTGCGCTCCGGATAGAGCACGGTGCCGCCGACCGTGCGCCCGGACACCATCCAGTACAGCGACACGAACGGGTTATAGCTCGCGATGCGCGTCGCATCGGAGCCGGCGCCGACCGGCAGTCCGGCCGCCAGCATCGCGCGGATCGGCGGGGTGCGCGTGGCGGCCTGCGCGCCGTAGCGTGCAATGAAGTACTCGCCCTGAAACGCCATCCGGTGCTGCACCGTCACGCCACCGCCGAGCGCCGCGATGCGCGCGATGTTCGCATCCGAAATCGTCTCGCAATGATCGAAGAACCAGCGCAGGCCGTCGAACGGGACGTCACGATTCACGGCTTCGAGCACGTTCAGGAAGCGGCCGATCGATTCGTCGTACGTTGCGTGCAGCCTGAACGGCCAGCGCTGGCTGACCAGCAGCCGCACGACCGCGGTCAGCTCCGTCTCGAGTTCGTCGGGCAGGTCCGGGCGCGGTTCGAGGAAATTGCCGAAATCGGCCGCGGAATACACCAGCAGTTCGCCGACGCCGTTCAGCCGCAGGAACGCGTCGCCGTCGCCCGGCTTCGCCAGCGTCATCCAGCGCGCGCAGTCGTCGATTTCGCGCCCCGCATGCTGCACGAACAGGCTGTAGGCGATGCGCACCGTCATTTCTCCGCGCTTCGCGAGCGCCATGAGCGCGGCGTAATCGTCGGGATAGGCCTGGAAATCGCCGCCGGCGTCGATCGCGCTGGTCACGCCGAGGCGGTTCAGTTCGCGCATGAAGTGCCGCATCGAATTCATCTGGTCGTCGAAGCCGAGCCTGGGGCCCTTCTCCAGCGCCGCATGCAGGACGGCCACGTCCGGGCGCGCGAGCAGCATGCCGGTCGGCCGGCCGGCGCGATCGCGCTGGATCTCACCGCCGGGCGGGTCGCACGTGTCGCGGCCATAGCCGATCGCGCGCAGCGCGGCCGCGTTCAGGAGCGCGCTGTCGCCCAGGTGCATCACGAATACCGGCGTGTCGGGCGCGATCGCGTTGAGTTCGGCCACCGTCGGCCCGCGCTTTTCGGCGAATTGGAATTCGGTCCAGCCGCCGACGACGCGCACCCACTGCGGCGCGGGCGTGCGCAGCACCTGGCGGCGCAGCATGCGCAGCGCCTCGGCCAGCGTCGACACGCCGTCCCAGCGCAGTTCCAGGTTGAAATTCAGGCCGCCGCGGATCACGTGCAGATGCGAGTCGTTCAGCCCCGGGATCACGGTACGGCCGTTCAGGTCGATGTGAAGCGTGTCGCCACGCGCATGGCGCATGACCTCATCCGCGCTGCCGGCCGCGAGAATCCGGCCGTCCTTCACCGCGAGCGCGGTCACGAACGACTGCCTGTCGTCCTGCGTCGCGATCTTGCCGTTGAATACGATGAGGTCCGCCGCTTCCGCGGATTGCGTCGCCTTAAGCACCGTCAGCCTCCCCGCTTGCGCCGCAGGCTGGCAACTGACCGCACGCGGCATGCCGGCGGTTTGACGTTACAAGAACCATCCACCCTCCGTTGAATGTTGATCGATCGGACGGCCGGCCGTGCTGAGCGGGTGCGTCCTGAGCGGGCCACGCGCGCCATCACGCCGCCGATTGCATCGCATCCAGCGTCTCGTGGCGGATGTGCGCATGACTTGTCGGCCGCGCCGTCTCCGAGCGGATGAAGCTCTGCACCCGCGCGAGGCGCCGCACGTCGACCGCGCGCGATTGCGGGTCGAAATGCCCCGACAGGTTCGCCACCAGCGACGACGCCTGCCCGATACGCCCGCGCTCGATCAGATGATCGGCGAGATCGAGCGTGCCGCGCAGCGCCCACATTGCCGCGCCTTGCCCGTTCGCGGCATGGATCGCCATCAGCAGATGCCGGTGCCCGTCCGCTTCGCACGCGATCGCGCGCTCCGCGTCGGCGGTGCGGGCCTGTTCGAGCATCGCCAGACCTCTGGCACGCAGCAGCTCGGGCACGAACAGATGCTCGCCTTGCGCGCGGCAGCACGCGAGCGTCGCGTCGAGCTTCACGCGGGCCTCGGCCGCGCGGCCCGTGCGCGTGAGCCCTTCCGCATACGCGACCACCAGCGGCGCGAGCAGGCGCCGGAAGCCGCTCGCCTCGATGCGTCGCAGCGCGGGTTCGAGCCGCGCCAGCCCGGCGCCGGGATGTCCGGCCTGCATGTCGAACTGTCCCGCGAGACATTCCGCATGGTCGAGCCAGATATCGAACCCGTTCGCCTCGGCGGTCGAGCGCAGCGTCGCGAGATAGTCGGAGATGATGTCGTGATCGCCATGGCGCAACGCGATCGGCACGGCCGCCGCGCCGAGCACGACGCACAACCCCAGCGCCGACCCGCCGCGGCGCGCGAATTCGACCGCCTGCGCGGCGAGCCGCATCGCATAGTCCAGATCGCCCTGCATCCAGACGAGCCGCGCCAGCACCGTGCGGCCAAGCGTCGCGACGTCGATGCCGAGCGCCGCTGCCGCGCAAGGCGGTTCGCCGGCCACGGCCAGCTCGGCCATGGCCGCCTCCAGCCGCTCGCGCGCCTGCGCATGCTCGCCGAAGTAATGCAGCGACGTCGCGACCATCGCGTTCGCCAGCAGCCGTTGCGGCCGGTCGCCGCGCCGCTCGGCGGCCCGCTCGAAGCGCATCGCGTAGCGCAGCGATTCGTGAATGTCGCCACGCGACAGCATCGCGTTCCAGAGCCCGACCATCGCGCTGGCGTCGAATGCCTCGTCGCCGACCCGCCCGGCGAGGCCGAGCGTGCGCTCCCACATCGCGGCGGCCGTGTGCGTATCGCCGTCCGTATACAGCAGCGCCGACGCATAGGCCGCGCGCAGCCGCATCTCGCTCGTCGCGTCGACGGCCCCGAGCGCGCCGGCCTCGATGGCGTCGAGCGCGCGCCTCGCCGGGATCGAACAGTCACGCATGCGCGCCGGCTCCCGCAATGCGAGCGCCAGCGCGTCGGCTTCCGCGACCGGTGGCTCGGCCGCCGCGGGTTCGCGCGCGGCTTGCACGGGAGCCGGCATCCGGGCTTGAGCCTGCGCGTGTTCATGGCGCGCTTGACGCTCGGCGATGCGTTCGAACTCGCCCTCGTTATGCAGCTTCTCGAGCGCGTATGCGCGCGTCGATTCGGTCAATCGGTAGCGCGCCTGCGCGCCGTTGAATTCGACGGTCACCAGCGACTTCGCGATCAGTTCGCCGAGCACCGCGATCATTTCGGCGGGCGACATGCCGGGATCCATCGCGACTTCGCGGGCCGCATCGAACGTGAACGGGCCGACGAAGCACGCCATCCGGCGAAACAGCGCACGCGCGGCCGCATCCAGCAGCACGTAGCTCCAGTCGAACGTCGCGCGCAGCGTCTGATGGCGCGGCAACGCGGAGCGCAGGCCGCCTGTGAGCAGGTTCAGCCGGTCGTCGAGACGCGACGCGACGACCTCCAGCCCGAGCGTCGCGACGCGCGCGGCAGCCAGTTCGATGGCGAGCGGAAGCCCGTCGAGCCGCCGGCAGATATCGCCGATCAGCCTGACACCGGTCGCGTCGATCACGCAATCGGGCGTGGCCGCGCGAACCCGCGCCAGAAACAGCTCGACCGCCGAATGACGCACGATCTCGTCGACCGTTGCAGCGCCGTCGGGCACCGCCAGCGGACTCACGCGAAACACGGTTTCGACCGAGATATGAAGCGGTTCGCGACTCGTCACGAGCACCCGCAGCGGCGCGACGCGCGCCGTCAGCGACTCGACGAGGTCGGCAACCAGATCGACGACGTGCTCCGCGTTGTCGAGCACGAGCAGGCTGCGCGAGACGGCGAATGCGTCGCCGATCCGGTCCAAGGCCGGCACGCCATTCGTGTCGAGCCCCGTGTCGAGCCCCAGTTCCGCGGCAATCGCGAGCAGCACGTCGTCGCGCGTCGTGGCTCGCGCCAGTTCGACGAACAGCACGCGCTCGCCGGCCCGGCCGCGCCACGCGTGCGCGACCCGATCGGCCAGACTCGTCTTGCCGATGCCGCCCGCGCCGACGAGCGTGACGAGCGGCGCACGGTCGATCATGTCGACGATCTGCTCGAGCTCGGCCCGGCGGCCGACGAGCGGGGCCTGATGGGCCGCTTCGGCGTCCGGCGCCGCGGCAGCCGGGTGCGGCGCCACCGCGTGCAAGAGCGGCGGATTCGCGACCAGCAGGTAGCCGCGGCCCGGGACGGTCTTGATCAGGTCGCGGCTCGCGCCGAGCGCCTTGCGCAACGCCGCGACATGAACCTGCAGCCGGTTCTCCTCGACGATCAGGCCGGGCCAGACGGCATCCATGATGTCGTCCTTCGACACGACGGAACCGTTGGCGCGATGCAGTACTTCAAGTATGTCGAGCGCGCGCGCGCCAATACGCAGCGACGCGCCGTGACGGCGAATGTCCCGCTGCTCGAAATCCACCGATAAAGCCCCGATCTGGATCATGGCCGCCTCCAGGTTCCCCACGATGACCGCCATGTGAACGGAGCAGGTCACGGGGGCGGGAGTCCGCACCCGGCCTGCCCTTCAGGGCGGGTTCAAAGTCTCGAAAATGTGGGCCGAGTGTATACGCGGCATTCGTAAAAATCTTGAAGGAAAATGCGCTGACGCGCCGCGCCGGCGCCGGCCGCCCGGCGGAAATGCAGATCCGGCGATATCATTCGCCCCAGCGTGTTCGCGTGCTGGTCAGGCCCCGGCACCGCCCGAAACCGTCCGCGACAAGCATTTCGTCAACCAGCGGACATTTGTTCAAGTTATCCTCGGCCTATCGGGCCCGCTGTATGTACTGGACGCAACGATGCTCGCCCGCCGTCCGACTCCGAAGGAATTTTCGCCATGGCAGATCCCCTCGCCACGCCCCCCGCGGCACCACCGAAAGACACGCTCGGATGCATCGCGAACCTGCTATCCAAGGATATTGAAAGGTCCGCGGGCGGCCTGACGCTCCACCGCAAATGCATGCGCGACGAACAGTTCGAGCGCATCGAGATGGCGGCGAGCGATCGCGGCTTCCTGATCGGCGTATCGCTGAACGCCGGCCACCGGCGGACGATCTACCGCGGGTCCGGCAAATCCGAGCGGCGGTTTCAGCACAACTCCATCTACATTCGCGACTTTTCGCGGAATTTCCGCGCCGACCTCTACGGCAAGTTCGATTTCGTCCTCGTCGAGCTGTCGCATCGCTATCTGGGCGACCTCGGCCGCGAGCACGACGGCCTGGAAATCGGCGGCCTGAGTTGCGCGCCCGACGTGCAGGACGCGGTGCTGGGCCACCTCGCGCAAGCCGTCGCCGACAGCCTCGACGGGGCCGGCGCGCTGAACGCGTTGTTCGTCGAGCAGATGGGGCTCGCGATCGGCACGCATCTGGCCTGCCGTTACGGCAATGCGCGCGCGCGCGACCTGGAGCGCAAGGGCACCCTGTCCCCCGTCAAGGTCGCGCTCGCCAAGGAGCTGCTGATGGAGAAGGCGGACCTCGGCGTGTCGATCGAGGAAGTCGCCAACGAATGCGATCTGTCGCGCGGCTATTTCATCCGCGCGTTCTCGCGGGCGACCGGACGCACACCGCATCAATGGCTGCTCGAACAGCGCGTGGTCCGCGCCCGCCAACTGATCGAGACGACCGACATGACGCTCGCGGAAATCGCGGCCGCCTGCGGCTTCGCGGACCAGAGCCATCTGAACCGCCTGTTCGCCCGTATCGTCGGCCATCCGCCCGGCGCATGGCGGCGCGGCATGTCGCGCTGAGCCGCCGCTGCCGAGGAGTCGTTCACGCCGGTCACGAGCAAGGCCCGGCGCGACGATTTTTTCCACCGGCGGAACCTGCGTGATTAGCGTGACCAGGCGCTATTGCAGCAGCGTCGCGTCGTAGTTGACCGGCACCCAATCGTACCCCTCGCCGTCTTTTCGCAAATGCCCGAGCCCGGGAAACGCGATGTGCGCGGCACCGACCAGATAACGCTTGCCCGCCACGCGCGCGAGCGTGTCGCGCCGCGTGCGGCGAGCCGCATCGGCATCGGTGTCGTACTGGACGGTGGCGGCGGTGTCCTGCAACTGGATCGCCGCGACGTGCACGATGTCGCCCCACGCGAGCAGCCCGGCGTTGCCGCTCTCGATCAGATAGGCCGTATGGCCCGGCGTATGGCCCGGCATCGGCACCGCGCGAATGCCGGGCGCGAGCGTCGCTTCGCCGCGAAACGTGCTGAAGCGCCCGGCCGCGACGTAAGGCGCGACCGACGCGGCCGCCGCATCGAAAAACGATGCAAGGAACGCCGGCGCCTGCGCGTTGCCGTCCGGATCGAGCCAGTATTTCGCCTCGATCTCGTTCACGCGGACGGTCGCATTCGGAAAAGTCATCCTGCCGTTCGAAACCAGGCCGCCGACATGATCCTTGTGCAGATGCGTGAGCAGCACTTCGTCGATCTGCCCGGCCTCGTAGCCGGCCGCGCGCAGGTTGGCGAGCAGCTTGCCGCAGCAGTCGCCATAGAGCACGCCGGCGCCGGTGTCGACGAGGATCCGCTTCGACCCGGTGTCGATCAGGAACGCGTTGATCGACCCTTGAACCGGCGGCTCGAGAAATTCGCGATCGAGATCGCGCCGGATGGCCTCCTTCGACACATCGCGAAACACCGTATCGATCGGAAACGGATGCGTCCCATCCGACAACGCGACAATCTGCAGGCTGCCGAGCTTCTGCCGATAGAATCCGGGCGGCTGGCGCCCGCCGCCCGGCTCGTCCGCGAACGCGGCCGACGCGAGGATGCCGAGGCACCACACGACGAGCAGCATGCCGCCCGCGCGCGCCGCGCGTGTAAACCAGTTCAGGTTCTTCTTCATGTGCGGTCCCAGGTTTGCGTATCGACGTGATGCCGTGACACCGAGCTTAACCGTCAGGACCGGGAATAATCCTGAGCGACGCATGAATCGTTCTGAACGCAGGACACGGTGCGATCCACGGCCGCCGGCCGGCGATAGAATGCGAGCGGCATGCAACGCATCGTCGCGACAGCGACACGCACCCCGACGACGACATGGACAAATTCTCCGCGCTGCGCGCGTTCGTAGAAGTAGCGGAAGCCGGCGGCTTCTCCAGCGCGGGACGCCGCCTCGATCTCGCTGCTTCGTCGGTGGTACGTGCGGTGGACGCGCTCGAGGCATCGCTTGGCACCGTGCTGCTGAACCGCACCACGCGACAGGTCACCTTGTCCGATGCGGGTGCTGTCTACTATGCACGGGCGAAGCAGCTGCTCGAGGCGCTCGCGGAAGCCGATGCACTCGTCGCCGATCGCGGCGACGAACCGTCCGGACCGCTGCGGGTGTCCGTGCCGGTCGCATACGGCATGCACCGCATCGCACCGCACGTCGGCGCATTCCTCGCGCGCTATCCCAGGCTCGATCTCGATCTGCAACTCACCGACGCACGCGTCGATCTCGTCACCAGCCGGATCGACGTCGCGATCCGGCTCGGCGAAGCCGCGCCGTCCGCGGAGGTCGTCGCGCGGCAGCTCGGCACGTTCCAGCGGTATGTCGTGGCGAGCCCCGACTATCTCGATGCGCACGGCACGCCATCGATGCCGGGTGAGCTGGTCGATCATGGATGCCTGCGCTTTCACTTCGGTGGCGACCAGCAGGCGTGGTCGTTTGTCGATGCGCACGGCGCGACGAAGGTGCTCGTCGCCGGGCGACTGAAATCGAACCACAGCGAAGTGTTGCGCGCCGCCGCGCTCGATGGCGGCGGCATCGCGCTGCTGCCCGACTGGCTGGTCGATGCCGACGTCCGGGCGGGCCGCCTGCGCAGGCTTTTCGAACAGTACGACGTCGTGCCCGACGCGGCACGCTCGATCGTCACCGCGCTTTACCTGCCGAATCAGCGGGGCTCGAAGCGCGTCACCGCGTTCATCGATTTTGTCGAGGCGCTGGCTCGCACGCCGTGCTGAATCGCACGGCATGCGGTGTTACCAGCCGAACTTTGCCTCCATGCCGACATAGTCGGCATTGCGCGCGCCGAGCGCGCGAATCGAATTGGCGATCTGGAAGTGCACGGCTTCGACGGCAAGCGCCACGTTTGCATTGACGAGCCAGTCCACGCGGGCCTGCGCATACATGCCGGTCCACGCACTGCCCTTGCCGGCCGTGCCGGGCACCGCCGACATCCCTTGCCCGTAGATCGCGTCGGCCGTTGTCGCGCGCCACTGGAAGCCCACCGCAGTCAGCACCGTCACGTTGCTGGCCGGCTTGAACGTCAGCGACGGCTTCACGTGAATCAGGTTGCTGTAGCCGGTGTAGCCGGCGAGCGTGAAGTAATAGCCGTTCGGGAACAGCGGGTTGAAGGTGCCCATGCGCCCGTCGCCGGGATGCCTGTCGCCCGATGCGCCGTCGACCTGAATGCCGATGCGCGGCGTGCCGGCCGTTTTCGTGAACGTATAGCCGGCCAGCGTGCCGAATGCCCACGCCCCGATCGTGTCCGGTCCGATGTGCCCCGTCTGGAGCATCGCCTCGGCGTCCCAGTCGAATTGCCCCGATTTGCCCGCGTAGCGCATGTCGAACACGTCGCGTCGTTCGGTGCCGGCCCCGGCGAGATAACGCGCATTGTCGCGGGTATAGCGCGACCAGTACGCGGACAGGTCGCCAGGACCGGTGCCGCTGCGCTCGACGCGCACGCCGTCGAATCTCAGGTGCCGGTTCGAGACGTCATCGAACACCGCGTCGTTGCGGTATTGCACCGGGCGCGTCACATAGCCGATCAGCCGCCATTTGCCGATTTCGTAATCGGCCCACAGCGCGTCGAACGCCTGACGCACGTTGGGCCCGTCGCGCACCGACACGAACCGCTGCAAGTCGAACGCCATCTCCTGCCGGCCGATGCGGGTCTTGAAGGTGCCGCCGCCCACCTGATCGACATACGCGACGAACGCCTGTTCGATGTCGAGCTGGTCGCGATCGACCACCCCGACCGTATCCTTGCCGAACGGCCGGGAATCGACGAGCTGGAAGAACGCCTGGAAATGCCCGGCATAGCGCAGATCCGCGTGCACGTTCGCACGCTGGATCACGTAATTGTCGTCATGCGCGGCGCCCAGCCCGAACAGCGGCGCATTGTTCAGCTCGAAGCGCTCGCGCAGGTTCGCGCCAAGCGACAGGTAGGTCGACGGATCGCCGCCCAGCGGGATGTACTTCAACGCGTCGAGCGGCTTGCGCGGCACGCACGGATTCGCGAGTACCGACCAGTCTTCCTGCCAGCGGTTGAACAGCACCGTGGGCCGCTTCGCGGTGCACGACGTGCCGGCGGCCGGGGCCGTGGCGGGGGCCGTGGCCGATGATGCGTCGGCACCGGCCGCCGTACCGGCGTACGTCGCGACGCCCGCCGCCAGCATGGCGGTCGGCAGGACGCCCCGCCACGCGCGTTGCCTCGACCGATGTCCCATTACTTCGACCGCGCGTGGATCTCGGCGACATAGCCGCCGGGGAACTGCACGAGCGCCGCGTCGCGGCCGTCCGACGTAAACGTCGGTACGAGCACGGTCACGCCGGCCGCCTGCGCCTGCTTCAGCGTGGCGGCGAGATCGGACACTTCATAGCCCGTCATCTCGCGGCCGAACGGGTAAGGCAGACGGCCATCCGTCGCGAGCACGGTCATCTTGCCGAAGCCCGATTCGATGCGGATCCGGCGGTAGGTATCGTTCGGCCGGCCGATCTCGACGCCCGGCGCGTGGCGCACGTCCGACACGACCTTGCCGCGCGCGAACGCGACGAAATCGTGCACCAGCTTGTTCGCGCTTTCCGGCGACACGTACACGCGATTTTCCGGCACCGTCTGCAGCGCATCGTAGTGCGGCGCTTCAGTATGCCAGTACAGTTGCATGTTCACGCCGCCCGGCCAGCGGATGATCGCATCGCGGCCGATCGGATCCGGGAACGTGTCGACGATCACGTCCGCGCCGTGCGCGCGCGCCGACTTCACCGCGACGTCCATGTCGGTGACGAGATAGCCGGTGCGCTCCTCACAGAACGGGTACGGGATCGGCGTCTTGAAGCCGAACACCGACACCGTGCCGACCGGGGTAAGCACGAGCTGCGACATCGTCTGGCTCGGCGTCGGCGTGACCTGGAACACACCCTGCTTCGACTTCTTGCCGCCGAACGTCGCGACGAAGCTGTCGGTAAAGCGATCGAAATCTTCCGGCGCGACGCATACGTGCGTCGTATCGTATTGCGGGCCGACCGTGACGGCCGGTACACGCCCGGATGCGGACTCGACCAAACGCGTCGTATCGGCATGGGCCGGCGCGTTCACCAGCAATGCGCCGAACACGGCCGTCGTCAGCAATACCTGTCGCAACTTCAGTGCAATCATCGAGTTCTCCTTGAGCTTGCCGACAGGCGTGCTGCCCGTGCGGCGGTTTGAAACAGACTAGTGAAGGCGGGCCTGAATGTCATGGCGGCATCCTGAATTGTTCTGAATATGCCGCCCGGGCCGCACAACTTCATCGAAAATGTTCGCCGTCACCCCGGCATCGGCAAACCCAGCCGCCAGCTCAGATTCCCCCGCGCACGCGCCTCGCAGCGCGTGTAGAAGAAATCGGTCAGATAAATGCGCGGGCGTTCGAGCAGCCCGCGCAGAATGGCACGTTCAAGACGATCGTAAGCGCGGTCGTCGAGATCCGGACGCTCGGCCCGCAGGCGCCGCCCGTCTTCGCGAAACCGGCTGCGAGACGCACCGAGCACGGCCAGGTCGATGTCGCACACGAAACGGGTATCCGGTTCCGCGGCAAGGCCCGCGTGGGTGGTCGCGAGAATCATCGCGCAGACAAGGTCGCACGCGCGGATGCGTCCATCCGCCTGGCGCCGGAACCAGTCGGCGCTACGCTGCTCGTTATCTTGCGCGCCAGGCACGAAAATCACGTCATGGAACCAGAGCGCGAGCTCGACGGCCTCCGGTTCGGGAATCGCGCCGCGCGCCAGGTCGAGATGACGCAAGCATCGCCGTACATGCACGAGCGTATGGTAATGGCGCGCCGGCTCCGCATAGCGTCGCGCCAGCATGCGATAGACATCCTCGGCACGTGTCCCGCCGCAGCATGACCACAACGCAACGAACCGCGCTTGCGTCCGGTTCACGTTCGCTCCTTGGTGCGGGGCGCCCACGCACGGTCGCCCCAGGCCGACATTAGCGCGATGCGCTCAGAAAAATTCCCTGCGAATGTCGATGCTGGACCGCTGTCCGATGTTTCCGTAATGATGCGCGAGCCACGCATCCGCTTCGCGCCGCCCGTGGTCTCGCAGCTCGCTCAGAAATCCCCAATCCGCGTTGTACTTGCTCGATACGCTCAATGCGCTCAGCGCGTCGTCCGCGCGAATGGAATGGATCAGCATTTCCTTCATGTCGCCGCGCTTGATCGTGCCTTCCCGGATCAGGTCGGTGACGAACGCGATGGCGCGCATTTCGCGCATCAGCGACGAGTTGAAACTGATTTCGCTGATACGGTTGAGAATTTCCGCCGCCGTGATGGGGACACCGCGGCGCACGAGCGGATTGATGTGCACGATCACGACGTCGCGCGTCGCGCAGTTGTAGATCAGCGGATAGATGGCCGGATTGCCCATGTAGCCGCCGTCCCAGTAGTATTCGCCATCGATCGACACCGCCTGGAACAGGGTCGGCACGCATGCCGATGCAAGCACCGCGTCGGCACTGACATCCTCGCCCGTGAAGATACGTATCTTCCCTGTCTCGACGTTGGTGGCGCACAAGTACAACCGGATCGGACAGTGCTTGCGCAGCGCGTCGAAGTCGACCCGGCGCTCGAGCACCTCGCGCAGCGGATTCAGGTTGTTCGGATTGAACTGATAGGGCGAGAAAATGCGCAGCATCATGTCGGCGAACGCATAAATCGGCGAATGATCGAGCCCGAAGCTGTGCGTGCCCTTCAGCCAGGGCGCCCAGCGCAGCGGGTTGTAGTGCTCCGCCGATTGCGCCACCGCCTCCCAGAAGTCGTGCAGTGCCTGACGCGCACCGTCCTCGCCGCCCTGCAGCAACCCATAGGCGAGTACCGTGGCGTTCATCGCGCCGGCGCTGGTGGCGCTGACGCCCTCGATTTCGAGCCTGCCGTCTTCGATCAGCCGGTCGAGCACGCCCCAGGTGAAGGCGCCGTGCATCCCGCCGCCCTGCAACGCCAGTGCGACCGGTTTGCGCGGGACATCGCGGTGACGTCTCGTGTGCGTGATTGTCATGCCCGTCTCCTCAAGCAGCGGCAGGGCGCGGCCGGCACGCGGTCACATGATGCGTCGTCGTGCGCCGCGGGCCCGTTCATTCCGCGCGCGCGCCCAATGCATCCAGCAGCGTTTTGGCCTCTCGCAGATCGCTCGTGTCGAAGCCTTCCGTGAAGCCGGCGTACACCTCGGACAGCGCTTGCGTCGCCTCCGCGGTCTTTCCCTGTCGCTGCAACAGCCTGGCGAGGTCCGACGCCGCCCGCAGTTCCAGCGATCTGGCACCCTGCTGGCGCGCTCGTGCGATCGCTTTGTTCAGGCAGTCGATAGCTTCGTCGTCGCGCTCGCGTGCCGTGCCTTCCTTGCCCGCGCCGCCAGCCAGATAGATTCCGGTAAGCCGGTACACCTCGGCCTCGTAGCAATGCTCGCCGGATTGCTCGACGATCGCCCTGGCCTCGTCCAGCATGCTGAGTGCCGAGCGCTTGTCGCCCGCGCGCCAGTAACTGTCGGCGAGCAACGCGAGAGCATAAGGACGCTGGTCTTCGCCGCCGACTGCCCGCTGCGCGTCGAGGCCCCGCCGCATCTGCGCGATGCCGTCCTCGATGTTTCCCTGCGCGCTCATCGCCCAGCCGCGCAGCACCGTTCCCCACGCGAGCCAGTACGGCAACCCGTGCTCGGTCGATACGGCAATGACCGCTTCAGCACGCTCGGCGGTAAGCAGCGGCTCGCGCCGCAGTTGGTGCAAGTGCGCGGTGTAGGTCAGGCTGAATGCCAGGGAAGGCCCGTAAGAAAGGCTCCGTGCGAGCGCCAGTGCTTCGGCGCTGCATTTGAGCGCCTGGTCGGGATACCCCTGAATCCACAGGGTCAGCACGAGGAAACTGAGCGCCCGGATGCCGGGATCCACCCCGTGTGCGAACACGTGCGCCTGATGCTGCTCCGGATCGTAGATCGCACGGGCATGTTCGAGGTGCGTGCGAGCCGTGCCGAAATCGCCCTGCAGAAAAAAGCACGAACCCAGTGCACTATGTGCCTCGATGAGGAAGTCCGGATCATTCGCATCCCGAGCCGTATCGAGCATCTGCTTGCCCAGATCGGTCGCGAGCGCATACTCGCCGCGCACCACGTGGTGCATCCGCAATCCAAGTTGCGTCGCGAAGCGCTGCGATGCCTCTCCAGTCCGCTCGCATAGCTCGAGCGCGCGCGTATAGATGGCGCCGACCTCGGTCGCGCCATACCCTCGCACGTCCATCAAGACCGGCCCGAGCGAAAGCAGCAGTGTCAGCTCCCAATGCGCACGCACGGGTGTGTCGGGCAAGCCCTTCAGTAACGCCAGCGCCGCGCCGAGGTGATTCATGGCATCGTGATGGGCGGCATGGCGCAACGCCTGCTGGGCCGCACGATGCAGGTATTCGACCGCCTTGGGAATGTTTCCGCTCTGGCTGTAGTGGTGCGCAAGCTCGCTGCAGTAATCGGCGATGCGCGTCGGGAACAGCACCTCGATCGCCTGCGCGGTGCGCTCGTGCAGCGTGGTACGCCGTTCCGTGAGCAACGAGCGTCCGGCGACTTCCTGGGTCAGCGCGTGCTTGAACGAATAATTGACTTCGGGAAAGGCGGGACGCTCGTAGATGAACTCCGCCGCTTCCAGATGCGCGAGGAGACGCCGCAGTTCGTCGTCCCGTGCCGGCGCCTCCCCGCAAATTCGCCGGATCAGGCTGAACGGAAACTCGTGGCCGATCACGGCGAGCGCCTGCAGCAGTTCTTTTTCGTCGAGCGGCAGCCGGTCGATCCGGGCAGCCAGCACGCCCTGCACGGTGGTGGGAATGTGCAGCGTCGCCGGTGTCTCCTCGATCCGGTAACGCCCGGCGTCGCCGAGCAGCGACTTCTCTTCGACGAGCGTCTGGACCACTTCCTCCATGAAGAACGGATTGCCCTCCGTCTTCTCCAGAATGAGCTGCTTCAGCGGCACGAGCGAGCGATCCTCGCCGAGCAGCGCCGTGAGCAGCCCCTGCGCATCCGACGGGCCCAGCGGTTCGAGCCGGAGCGTGCTCCAGTGCGCCGCGCCGGCCCACGCGGGCCGATACTCGGGCCGGTAGTTCACCAGGAGCAGGATGCGTGCGTCCGGCACGTGGTCGATCAGGTACGTTAGGAAAGCTTCCGTTTCACGGTCGAGCCATTGCAGATCCTCGAACAGCAGATGGACCGGCTGATTCCGGCTCTCTCGCACGAGAAGCTGCCTGATCGCGTCGAAGGTGCGCTCGCGCCGGATCTGCGGATCCATCTCGGCGAGCACCGGGCTGCCTTCACCGATTCCCAGCAGATAGAGAACGTACGGCACGAGGTCCTCGAAACTGCGCTCGAGCGTGAGCGCCTTGCCGATGACCTTTTCCCGGCAGCGCCGCTCGTCGTCCTGGGTCGTGATCTGGAAATAATTCTTCAGGAGTTCGATGAGCGGCAGATTGGGAAACGCCTTGCCGTGCGATACCGAGAACGTCTCCAGCACCAGCGCGCCACGCCGCGAACGCTCCTTGAACTCGTGGAACAGGCGCGACTTGCCGACGCCGGCTTCCCCCACCACGCCGACCACGCGCCCGTGCCCGGCCCTCATGGTGTCCAGCGCGCGGTTCAGGTGTTCCATTTCCGTTTCACGGCCGACAAACCGCGCGAGGCCGCGGTGCGCCGCCAGTTGCAGGCGCGTGCGCAACGCGCCCAGGCCCAGCACCTCGTAGACGCACAGCGGCGCGGGAATTCCCTTGAGCTGCGTCGCGCCCAGCGCCTTGAATTCGAAATAGCCCTCGGCCAGCTTGTGGGTCGACTCGCTGACGAGAATCGACGTCGGCGCCGCGATGCCCTCGATCCGCGACGCGATGTGGATCGTATGCCCGAGCGGATCGTACTCGGTGTGCAAGTCGTCGGTGCGGATCGAGCGGACGACGACCTCGCCCGTGTGAACGCCGACGCGAATCTGCAGAGGAATGCCTTCCTGCAGACGAATGCGATCGCCATGCTGCCGCATTGCCTGCTGCATGCGCAATGCGGCGAAGAGCGCGCGCTGCGCATGATCTTCGTGGGCGATCGGTGCGCCGAACAGCGCGAGGATGCCGTCGCCGAGCGATTTCGCGACGTACCCTTCGTAGTAGTGGACCGCCTCCATCATCAGCTCGACCACGGGCACGATCAGGCGATGCGCCACTTCGGGATCGAGGTCGTGGATCAACGCGGTCGATCCGGCCATGTCGGCAAACAGCGCGGTCACGGTCTTGCGCTCGCCGGCGGGCTCGCCGCGCGCTTCCATCGCCGCGTGCTCGGCGCGGATCCGCTCGGCAAGATGATCCGGCGTGTAATGAACGGGGGTTGGCGGGGGCTCCCGGGCCGATTGCCGGGAAGGCGGCGGCGCAGCCGCGGGTGTAGCCAACGACGCTCCGCAATTGCTGCAGAAGCGGGCCGCGGGCTCGGTGTCATGTCCGCAATGCGGACACGTGCGGGACAGCGCGGCCTGACATTCCTGGCAGAACCTCGCACCGGGAGGATTCTCGGACCCGCAGATTGTGCAGCGCATAAAACCCTCTTCCTGCCAAGGGTCGACCTCAAAACATTATGCGCCACTCGCCGCGGGTATTCAGGCCAAACCGGCGCCAATTAACCCTACATCTTCCCCGCCAGATGAAACCGCGACGCCGGATGCCACAGCCTGACCGACGTGGCGACCTGCTCGCCGACCCACGTGCGGCGCCGCAATAGCAGACACGGTTCGCCGATCTCCATGACGAGATGCCGACGCACCTGCGCATTCGGCTTCTCCGCGTAGATCCGGAACTCCGCGCGCTGGATCGGCGCGAGCCGCACCATGTAGTGATTCGGCGTCTCGATCGTGAAATCCTGCTCCAGGTAGTCAGGAAACAAGGCCGGGTTGACGTATCGATCCTCGAACTGGATCGGCTCGTCCTCCTCGTAATGCACGATGCGCGAATGAAACACGGGCCCCGCACGAAGCCCCAGCGCATCGATCGCTTCCGGCTCGACGCTGCGCTCGATCAGCAATACGCGCGCGCTGTGCCGATGACCGCGCTCCGCAATCTCGTCCGCGATGTTGCGGATTTCCAGCACCGTCGATTCGTAATGCCGGCGCTCGACGAACGTGCCGGCACCCTGGATGCGCGTCAGCACGCGCTCGGTGGTCAGCTCACGCAGCGCACGCGACACCGTCATCCGTGCGACGCCGAACTCCTTGACCAGCTCAGCCTCGGTCGGAATCGCGCCGCCTGGCTTCCAGTCGCCCTTCGCGATCCGCTCGACGACGTAGCGCTTGATCTGCTGGTACGCCGGCAGCGCGCGTGCCGGCACGTCGTCGCCCGACGTGCCCGCCTGACGCGCCGGTGTGTATCGTTCCGTTTCGTTCATGCGCCCTCGACCGATTGAACGTTGGATGCCCCGCCGCCCGTCATTCGTCGCACCGCTACAGCACGGACGGCGGCACGCCCGCGACGATCCCGGCCGCGATCGCGATGTCGTCGGCAAGCGGCCGGTCGTCGTGATACGCCGGCACACGTTCGCGCACCTGCCGCCACAGCGCATCGGTCGACGCGGCACGCCCTGCTCCGTTCGCCTGCAAATCGTAGGCCTGCGCGGCGGCCAGCAGCTCGATCGCGAGCACGCGCGTCGTATTCTCGATGATGTCGAGCGCCTTCAGCGCGGCAGGCGTCGCGTGGCACAGATGATCTTCCTGCAGCCCCGACGTAATGCCGCCGTCGAGGCTCGCCGGTGCCGCGAGTCGCTGATTCTGCGCGACGAGCGCGACCGCCGTGTACTGCGCGATCATGAAGCCCGAACACGTGCCGCCGGGCGCCGCGAGAAACGGCGGCAACCCGCTCACGAGCGGATTGACGAGACGGTCCAGACGCCGCTCGGCGATGGCCGCCACCTGCGCCATCGCGGCCGCGAGGCTGTCCATGGCAAGCGCGATGCCCGCGCCGACCGCATGCGCCTGCGAATGGACGACCGGTGCGTCGCGCGTACCGGCGACGATCGGATTGTCGGTGACGGACGCGAGTTCCCGGTCGACGACTTCCGCCGTCACCGCGAACACGTCGCGCGCCGCGCCGTGCACGTGCGGAATCGTGCGCAGGCTGAGCGGATCCTGCGTATGCCGCCCGTTCGCCGCGCCAAGCATCGGGCTGTCGGCGAGCATCGCCCGCAGGCGCGCGCCGACGTGCCCGATGCCGGGCGAGATCCGCAGCGCGAGCGACGTCGGGTCGAACGCGGCGAGCTGGCCGCCGAGATTCTCGAAGCTCGCCGCCGCGATCCAGTCGGCCCAGTCGAGCAGCCGCTCCGCGCGAGCCAGTGCGAACGCGGCGAGCCCCGTCACGCACGGCGTGCCGTTGACCAGGCTCAGGCCTTCTTTCGCCCCCAGCGCGAGCGGTTCGCGACCGATGCGGCGCAGTGCCTCGTCGCCGCGTATGCGCTCGCCGCGATGGCGTGCATGACCCTGCCCGATGCACACGAGCGCGACGTGCGCCATGTGGGTCAGGTAGCCGACCGAACCGTGCGCCGGCACCTCGGGCAGGCAATCGTGTTCGAGCAGCGCGACGAGCTGTTCGACGACGTCGGCATGCACGCCCGAATGCCCATGCGCGAAGTTGTTGATCGCCGCCGCGATGATCGCGCGCGTTTCGGGCGCGCCGAGCGGCATGCCGACGCCGACCGCGTGGCTCATCAGGATGTTGCGCGACAGCGTGCTCTGCTGGGCCGGCGACACGATCACGTCGCACAGCGCACCGACGCCGGTATTGACGCCGTAGGCGCGAATCCCGCGCGCGACGATCTCGTCGACGAGCTCGCGCGCCGCGGCGATCCGCCCGCGCGCATCGTCGGTCAACGCCAACTGTTCGCCGGCCGCGACGGCCGCAATCTGCCGCCAGTCGAGCGGCGGTGCAGAACGGAATACGGTCATGACGTCCTCAGTTCGCGGCGCGGTCGTGATGGCTCGACACGAACTGGCGGAAGCGCTCCGAACACTGGCCGCCGAACAGCGCGTCGGGCGGCCCGTCCGAATCGACCTCGCCCTGATGCAGGAACATCACGCGATTCGACACGTGCCGCGCGAAGCCCATTTCGTGCGTGACGACCAGCATGGTGCGCCCTTCCTCCGCGAGCGAGCGCATCACGCGCAGCACTTCGCCGACCAGCTCCGGGTCGAGCGCCGACGTCGGTTCGTCGAACAGCATCACCTTCGGATGCATCGCGAGCGCCCGGGCGATCGCGACGCGCTGCTGCTGGCCGCCCGACAGGTGCGCGGGATAGTAGCCGCGCTTGTCCGCGAGGCCGACGCGCGCGAGCAGCGCCTCGGCTTCCTCGACCGCTTCCGCGCGGCTGCGCTTCAGCACGCGCAGCGGCCCTTCGACGAGATTGTCGAGCACGGTCATGTGCGACCACAGGTTGAAGTTCTGGAACACCATCCCGAGCTGCGAGCGGATGCGATCGACCTGCCGCCGGTCGCCCGGCTGCAGCTTGCCGTCGCGTGCGCGCTTCATCTTCAGTTCCTCGCCGGCCAGCGCGACGGAGCCGTCGTCGGGCGTTTCGAGCAGGTTCAGGCAGCGCAGGAAGGTGCTCTTGCCCGAGCCGCTCGCGCCGAGGATCGAGATGACGTCGCCCTCGTGCGCGTCGAGCGAGATACCCTTCAGCACGTGATGATCGCCAAACGACTTGTGGATGTTCTTGACCGACAGCGCAACGGGAGCAGTGGTGTTCATCGGATTCTCCGGGAAAGGACGGGGACGCTCAGGACGCAACGCGCCGGGGATTGCGTGCCGCCGCGGCGGCCGCACCGGATGGCTTCGGCGCACGCAGGTGGCCGGAGAGTCGCCATTCGAGCGCGCCGAGCAGGCGCACGACGATGAAGTTCAGGCCCAGATAGATCAGGGCCGCGCACACGAACACCTCGGTCGTCCGGTAGGTCTGCTGGATGATCTGCTGCGCGACGCCCGTCACCTCCCATACGGTCACGAGGCTGGCGAGCGCGGTCGACTTGACCAGCAGCACGGCTTCGGTCGAATACGCGGGCAGGCACTGGCGCAATGCGATCGGGCCGATCACGCGGCGCAGCAGCGCGAAGCCCGACAGGCCGATCGAATAACCGGCCTCGATCTGCCCGACCGGCACGGCCATCAGCCCGCCACGCAAGATCTCGGCCGTGTAGCCTGCCGTGCACAGCGCGAGCGACAGCACCGCGCACACATACGGCTCGCGCAGCAGCGGCCAGATGAAGCTTTCGCGGATCACGCCGAACTGGCCGAGCCCGTAATACACGAGGAACATCTGGATCAGCAGCGGCGAGCCGCGAAACACGAGGATGTAGGCGCGCGCGAAGCGGTTCGGCAGCCAGTGCGGCGACACGCGCATCGTGACGATCACGAGCGACAGCAGGCCGCCGAGCACGAGCGACGCGAAGAACAGGCCCAGCGTGGTCGGCACGGCCGCGAGCAGCTGGCCCAGCGTGCCGAAGAGGAAATCGAAATCGAATGACATGCGTGCTCTCCGTCAGTTGCGCGCGAAATTGCGGCGGAACGAGCGGCCGACGATCGCTTCGGCCCGGTTGAACACGCGGTTCGACAGGCCCGTCATGACCAGGTAGAGCGCGCCGCCCGCGACGAAGAACACGAAGTACTGATGCGTCGAGCTCGCCGCGATCTGGCTCGTGCGCAGCAGCTCGGCGAGGCCGGTGACCGAGATCAGCGCCGAATCCTTCAGGCTCAGTTGCCACACGTTGCCGATGCCGGGCAGCGCGAAACGCAGCACCTGCGGCACCAGGATGCGGCGCAGCACCATGGCGCGCGGCATGCCGATCGAGCGCGCCGCTTCGAGCTCGCCTTTCGACACCGCGAGCACCGCCGCGCGATACACCTCGGCCTGATACGCGCCCGAGATCATCCCGACGGCGAGTGCGCCGATCACGAACGGCGGCACACCGATGAAGCCCTCCGCGCCGAACCACTGGCCGACGGTCGTGACGAGCGTCGAGCCGCCGAAGTAGAACAGATAGATGACGAGCAGTTCGGGCACGCCGCGAAACACCGTCGTGTACAGGTCGCCGAGCAGGCGGGCGCTGCGGTGGCGCGACAGCTTGGCCGCCGCGATCGCCGCGCCGATCACGGCGCCGACCGCGAGCGCGGCGAGCGTCAGCGCGACCGTCATCAGTGCGGCGAGCAACAGCACGCCGCCCCAGCCCTCGGTACCGAAGCCGAGCATTTCAAGAATCGCCATGCGTGCCTCCCGGCAAGTGTTGAATGAATCCGCAGGATGCGTGCCGCCGCGCGTCGTTCGAGCCGCTCACGCGGCGGCGGCCGGACACGCGCTTACGGCGTGACGTCGGTCTTGAACCACTTGTCGGCGAGTTTCTTCACGGTGCCGTCCGCGAGCGCCGCGCCGATCGCCGTATCGAACTTCGTCTTCAGGTCGGCGTCCTGCTTGCGGAACGCGAGCCCTTCACCCGGGCCCCAGATCGGTCCGCCGAGCTTCGGCCCCGCGAGCACGATCGACGCGTTGTCCTTCTTCGTGTTGTTCGCCGCGTAGTACGTGACGTCGTCGAACGACGCGTCGATGCGGCCCGCGACGAGGTCGAGATCGCGCTCAGGCGACGTTTTGTACACGCGGATCGACGCGATGTCCTTGAAGCTGTCGTTGATGAACTTCGTGTAGACGGTGCCCGACTGGATGCCGATCGTCTTGCCCTTGAGCTGCTTGCGCAGCGCGTCGACGGTCGGCTTGTCGGCATTCGCGTCGCCGGTCAGCTTGACCATCGGCGCGCCGGGCGCGGCCTTCGGCAGGATCTTCGTATCGGTGACGGCGAAGGTCGCCGGCGTGGCCGCATACGGGCGCGAGAACAGCAGGATCTTCTCGCGCTCCGGCGTGATCGAGATCGCATCCATCAGGACGTCGAACTTGCCGGCCTGCAGACCGGGAATCATCCCGTCCCAGTCCTGCGCGACCATGTTGCACTGCACCTTGATCCGCTCGCACACGTTGGCGAGCAGTTCCGGTTCGAAACCGCCCAGCTTGCCGCCCGGCAGCGTGAGGTTCCACGGTGCGTAGCCGCCTTCGAGCGCGACCGTCACCGTCTTCCATTCCTTTGCCTGCACCGGTGCGGCGAGCGTTGCCGCCGCGGCCGCGATGACGCCGATCGTCCTGATTGCCCACTTGATGCGCTTGCCGTTCACGAGAGTTCTCCTTGCGTTGAAGTTCGCCATCCCTTCGGTGCAGCAAGCCGCCTCAGGAATTTGTCTATACAAGCATGCAAGAAGAAAAACAGCGAGACAAGCAGCGATCAAAAAAAACCGCGTAAACGCGGGAAATCCCCTAATTTCACGGCTCTGACGTGCCTCATCGAGGGGAATTCGGGCACGGATTTGGTGCAGTTAGGCCGATCCAATCGCAAGGATGACTAGACAAATTTTGAATTCGATCGGGAGGGGCCGAGACTCGGCACGGACGACCATCACAATTCATCTCTCGATGAATCACGTCCTTGCCGATCCCGCCCCTGGCGGCGGGCGACGATCCGGCCCGCGCATGCACTACTTCTGCTTGGTTTGCTCGTGGTCCAGCACCGCAAAGAGCTGATCGAAACGCGCTTTTGCATCACGCGGTTGTGCAACGCTTCGGGCCGCGGCTTCGTCCGTCGGCTGTCCCACCACGATCAAGCCGACCATGCCCAACATGTGGTGGGGGAGACAGCGATAGCCATAGACTCCCGGCGTGTCGAACTTCACGGTCAGGTCTTCACTGATCTTTCCCCCAAACGACCTGGCCCCGTCCGGTGCCATCCCGGGAATGCTTTCGACGCTATGACCGCTGTCGGCGGCCACAAAATGGACGCTATCGCCCGGCTTGATATGGACGAGGGCCGGCTCGAACCCGCGCTGGCCGTCCGACGCCTGATTCAGCATCCTGACTTCGATGTCGGCCGCGTGAGCACCGAGCGACCACAGCAATCCCACCCCGACGATCAACCACGCCAATCCAGATTTCTTCATTTCGTCCTCCGACGGATTGGCCGCGGGATCGCTCCCCCGGCCAACCCGATCACGGTGTCAGCTGCGCTTCAGATCGAAGCGATCGAGGTTCATCACTTTCGTCCACGCCAGGACAAAGTCGCGCACGAACTTCTCGTGCGCATCGTCCGACGCATAGACTTCGGCAACGGCCCGCAGCTCCGAACTGGAACCGAACACCAGATCGACCGGGCTTGCCGTCCACTTGAGCGCGCCCGTCTTGCGGTCACGCCCTTCGTAAGTCCCGTCTGCACTTGAGGACTTCGTCCATTGGGTCGACATGTCGAGCAGATTCACGAAGAAGTCGTTGCTCAGCGTGCCGGGACGATCGGTCAGGACACCCAGCCTTGAATGGCCCGCATTGGCGTCCAGCGCACGCAGCCCGCCCACGAGAACGGTCATCTCCGGAACGGTGAGATCCAGCTTGCTCGCGCGGTCGACCATCAAGTCGGCCGGCGACCGCTCATTGCTTTTCTGATAGTAGTTTCGGAACCCGTCGGAGGTTGGCTCGAGAACGGCGAAGGAAGCGACATCGGTCTGCGCCTGCGTCGCATCGACGCGTCCCGGCGAGAATGGAACCTTGACGTCGTAGCCGGCCTTGCGGGCCGCATCCTCGACGGCCGCGCTGCCGCCCAGCACGATCAGGTCGGCCAGCGACACCTGCTTGCCATCCGTTCTGTTCCTGTTGAAGCCGGACTGAATGTCTTCCAGCGAGTTCAGCACTTTCGACAGGCTCGCCGGGTCATTCACCGACCAGGCATTTTCCGGCGCGAGGCGAATGCGCGCGCCATTCGCGCCGCCTCGGTAGTCGGTGGCCCGGAACGAGGCCGCGGACGCCCACGCGGTCTTGATCAGTTCCGACTTCGGCACCCCCGATGCGAGGATCCTGCGCTTCAGCTCAGCAATATCGGCGTCGCCGATCATTTGGTAGCCGGCAACGGGCAGCGGATCCTGCCAGATCAGATCGACCTTGGGCACATCCTTGCCCAGATAGCGCGCCTTCGGGCCCAGATCCCGGTGCGTCAGCTTGAACCACGCCTTTGCGAACGCCAGCTTGAATTCCTCGGGATGCGCCTGAAAGCGCTTGGCGATCGCGCTGTACGCGGGATCGACCTTCAACGCGATATCGGTCGTAAACATCATCAGCGGATGTCGCTTCGACGGATCGTGTGCGTCCGGCACGATGTCCTGCGCGTCCTTCGGCATCCACTGATGAGCGCCTGCCGGGCTCTTCGTCAGCACCCAATCGTGTTCGAGCAGATTGTCGAGATACTGCATCGTGAAGTGAACGGGGTCGACCGACCATGCGCCTTCAAGGCCGCTCGTGATCGTGTCGGAGCCCTTCCCGGTACCGCACTTGTTCGCCCAGCCCAGGCCTTGCGCTTCGACGCCCGCGCCCGCCGGTGCCGCGCCCACGCATTTGTCGGGCGACGCCGCGCCATGGGCCTTGCCGAAGGTATGACCGCCCGCGATCAGCGCGAGGGTCTCCTCGTCATTCATCGCCATGCGGCCGAACGCCTCGCGAATGTCCTTTGCCGCGGCGACGGGATCGGGGTTGCCGTTCGGACCTTCCGGGTTCACGTAGATCAGCCCCATCTGGGTGGCCGCCAACGGCTTCTCGAGCTTGCCGTTCTTGTCGCGGTTATCCGACATGAATTTCGTGCCGGCTCCCCAATAAACCAGATCCGATTGCCAGTCGTCTTCCCGGCCGCCGCCAAAGCCGAAGGTTTGAAAACCCATGGATTCAAGCGCGACATTGCCGGTGAGGACCATCAAATCGCCCCACGAAATATTCTGGCAGTATTTCTTCTTGATCGGCCACAACAGACGGCGCGCCTTGTCGAGATTGGCGTTATCCGGCCAGCTGTTCAGCGGCTCGAATCGCTGCTGTGCGCCGCCGGCGCCGCCACGGCCATCGTACGTGCGATAGGTGCCCGCTCCGTGCCACGCCATCCGGATGAAGAACGGTCCATAGTTGCCGTAGTCTGCCGGCCACCAGTCCTGCGACGTCGTCAGCGTCGCGCGGATATCCTTCTTTACGGCCTCGATATCGAGCTTGTTGAATGCCTGCGCATAGTCGAAATCCTTCCCGTACGGATTCGACTCGACGTCGTGCTGACGCAGCGGCGAAAGATCGAGCCGCTCCGGCCACCAGAAGTCATTCGTGCGCGGCGCACCGTCGGCCCACGCGGCAACGGTGCCGGCACTCATCGCGATGATGGCGAGCGCGGCCACGACCAATTTTCCGATACGTTTTTTCTGCATATGACCTCTCCGTAATTGGGCGTAATGTTGGGATGCGGGAGGATTGTGGTCTTTGATGGAATTCGTCGGCCAATCGGTAGTTTTTATTCGTCCGATTAATGCGGACTATGGGCCGGATCTGGATGCCACGGGTTCAGATGGCACCGGGCGCGAACGAAGGCGCTCACACAGAAGGCGAACCGTCCGCGGTGAGGATGTAGCCAGGGCTACCGTGTCAGACCGCGCGAGCCTCGCGTAGACAGAAATAAAGTTGTCGCCGTTTGCGACGTAAAGATGTCACTTCGCCGAGTGCCATTAACCGGCCCGAAGGGAAACTCACGAAGAATCATGGCGTTGTCGGCCGCGCATTAGAGAACGAATCGTGGACTGAAAGAACTTGACCCACTAGCGCCACCCATACCGAGATCACCGCCGGCGGCGCTCGCTAATCTCGAAAAATTCAGCACCGCCTCCCTACCGCCCCAGAAACCGCTCCACCAACCGCACGAAATAACTCGCCCCAACCGGCAGCAACGCATCGTTGAAGTCGTAACTGGCGTTATGCAGCAGGCAAGGGCCGCCGCCATGCCCATGCACGCGATGATTGCCCACCCCGTTCCCGAGGAACGCATAACAACCCGGCTTCTCGCGCAGCATGAACGAGAAATCCTCCGCCGCCATGGTCGGATCGACGGCGGCGTTCACATGCGCGTCGCCCACCAGCTCGCGCATCACCGCCACCGCCACCGCGGTCTGCTCGGCGTCGTTCACGGTAGCCGGATACTGGCGCTGGAAATCCACCTCGCTCTCGCAATCGAAGGCCGCGGCCGTCCCGGCCACTACGGCGCGCATGCGCGTCTCGATCAGGTCGAGCGTCGCATCGGAGAAAGTCCGCACCGTGCCGCCGAGCCAGGCATCGGTCGGCACCACATTCATCGCCTCGCCCGCATGCACCTGCGTGACCGACAGCACCGCGCCGTCGATCGGATTTCGGTTGCGCGTGACGATCCCCTGCAGAGCACTCAGCACCTGCCCCGCCGCGAACACCGGATCGCGGCCCAGGTGCGGCATGGCCGCGTGGCAGCCGGCACCGCGCAAGTTGATCCGGAACAGGCTGGTCGAGGCCATCAGCGGCCCCGGCCGCACCGCGAAATCGCCGGCCGCGATGCCGGGCCAGTTGTGCAGCCCGAACACGGCATCCACCGGGAAACGCTCGAACAGGCCATCCTCGATCATCGCGCGCGCGCCGCCGCCCGACTCCTCGGCCGGCTGGAAGAACAGTTGCACGGTGCCGTCGAACTCGCCATGCCGCGCCAGATGGCGCGCGGCCCCCAATAGCATGGTGGTGTGCCCGTCGTGGCCGCACGCATGCATCGCGCCGGGCACCGTCGAACGATGCGCGAAGGTGTTGGCCTCCTGCACGGGCAGCGCATCCATGTCGGCGCGCAGGCCGATCGCGCGCGCGCTGCCGCCGCGCTTCAAGGTGCCGACCACGCCGGAGCGGCCGACGCCGCGCGTGACGGTATAACTCCATTGCTCGAGCCGTTCGGCGACGAGTTCGGCGGTGCGGAACACGTCGTAGCCCACCTCGGGATGGGCATGGATATCGCGGCGTATCGCCGTCAGTTCGTCGGCCTGCGCGACGATGGAATCGATCAGTTTCATGCAGATGGGAGCGCTCTTGTTGGTCGGCGCGGCACGGCGGCGGGCCAGCCCATGCCGCCCGCCGCCGTGCCGCGAGGCATCAGATATGGAACAGCTGCGCCACCAGGGTCGCGCCGATGAAGGTACCGGCATTGGCCACGAAGGACACCAGCACGATGCGCCAGCCAAGCCGCCGGAAGGCCGGAATGTCCTTGGCGATCGACAGCCCCGCGAACACCAGCATCGGCGTGGTCACCCCCAGGAAATCGTTGTGCGAGCTGAGCGCGGCGATCTGCGAAGCCCACGGGCACCACGGCGAGGTCAGGAACATCGCCACCACCGATACCCAGCAGACCGCCGGAATCCGCCGCCCCGTCACGCGCGCCAGCGCATCGCCGACGATCGTCGCGCACACCATGATCGCGATTCCCGGCAGTCCCGCCAGCGGTGTGGTGCCGTGGGCGATCCAATCGCACACCAGCGCCATCGCGGCTGTCACGATCCAGGCCAGCAGCTTGCCGCTGTAGCCGAGCGCGGGCGCCTCGGTCCGCACGTCACCCAGCGACGGGCTGGCCACTTCGGGCTGCGCCGATGCCTTGGTGGTGCGGCCGATCAGCGGCTCCAGCACGCGATAGCCCCAGACCGCGAGCGGCAGCGAGATGAACAGCGTGAAGTAGGTACCGATGGTGGTGGTGATCAGGTTGCTGGCCGCGGCGAAGGCGAGCACGAATTTCGCCGTCTCCGGGTCCTGCTGCGCGGCGATCGCGCCCGAGGCGGCCGCCATCATGCTGCCCGAGCCGACGCCCGAGCCCATCGCCAGCGCGAGCGGATCGAAGATGCCGAGGCTGCTCACGAAACCCGCGAACACGGCGATGAACACCGCACCGAACACGGTGCCGGTCAGGTACTCGGCCAGCACGCCGCGGCCCTCGGCCGAATCCATGCCGTACTTCTCGCCGATGATCGCCAGGCTCGGCTCGCGGCCCACCGAGAAGGTCGCGCCGATCGCCTCGCGCTTGATGCCGAGCAGCAACGCGAGCGGCAGGCCGAGCAGGATGGTGCCGACGAAGTGGCCGAATTCCTGGAAGGCCAGCGCCCAGCCCGCCGACGCCAGCTTGGGCAGCGCGCTGCCCACCATCAGCCCGAGCTTGGAGACGAACAGCAGCAGCGCCGGCTGCAGGATCGCGGCCGCGAAGAACTGGTCGGGCACGCTCAGGCGCGCGCTGCTGTTCCAGCGCGCGCTGGCCAGCCCCACCGCGGCGCCGAGCAGCAGTGCCCAGATCATCGGCAGCAGCACGACCTTGCCCGGTCCGAGCTTGAACGTGAACGAGCCGATCCATTCGGCGACCAGCAGGATGCCGGCCGCGTAAAGCAGGACCTTGGCGGTAGCCGCGCCGCCAAGCTCGCGGCGCTCGATACCCAGTGCGTGTTCCATGACGAGTTTCCCCTTGAAGCCCGGCTGCCGTCGAATGCGGGCCGGTGGTTACAGATAACCGAACGCGGTGGGCGGCGCTTCGGCCGTCTCGACCCACACGCTCTTGGTCTGCGTGTATTCGTACAGCGCCTCGACTCCGCTCGAGCGGCCGTAGCCACTCATGCCGTAGCCGCCGAACGGGGAGGCCACGTTGATGGTCTTGTAGCCGTTGACCCAGAAGGTGCCGGCATTCACCTGCGCGGCCACGCGATGCGCGCGCGCCACGTCGGTAGTCCAGGCCGCGCCGGCCAGGCCGAAATCGGTGTCGTTGGCGATCGCGATCGCCTCGTCCTCGGTGTCGAACGGGATGGCAGCCACCACCGGCCCGAAGATCTCGGTGCGCGCGACCTCCATCGCGTTCGACACGCCGGTCAGCACGGTCGGCGCCACGAAGTAGCCGCCGCGGCCCTCCCCGACGCGCTCGGCCGAGCCGCAGGCGAGCGTGGCGCCAGCCGCCACGCCGCGCGCGATCATCGACATCACGTGGTCGTACTGCTTGCGATTGTTGATCGGGCCCACCTCGGTCGCATCGTCGAGCGGTGCACCGACGCGAATCTTCTTCGCCCCGGCAGCCACCATCGCGACGAATTCGTCGTAGACGGCGCGCTGCACCAGCAGACGCGAGCCGGCCACGCAGCTCTGGCCCGCGCCGGCGAAGATCGCCGCCTGGGCGGTCAGCGCGGCGCGCTTGAGGTCGGCATCGGCGAACACGATATTGGCCGACTTGCCACCCAGCTCCAACACGCACGGCAGCACGCGGCGCGCGGCGGCCTCGGCAATGCGCGCGCCGGTGGCCGGCGAGCCGACGAACACCACCTTGCTCACCACGCGATGCGCGATCGCTGCCTGCCCGGCGGTGTGACCGAAGCCGGCCAGCACGTTGACCAGGCCGCGCGGCAGCCCGGCCCGCTCGCCGAGCCTGGCGACCGCCAGCGAGGTGAAGGGCGTCAGCTCCGAGGGCTTGAGCAGCACGCCGTTGCCCATCGCCACCGCAGGCGCCACCTGCCAGCCGCAGGTGAACACCGGCGCGTTCCAGGGTGTGATCTGCAGCACCACGCCGGCCGGCTCGCGGCGCGTGTAGTTGAGGTGCGAGGTCGGCACCGGGATCACGCTGCCGTAGAACTTGTCGGTCCAGCCCGCGTAGTACTCGAACATTTCGGCGACCTTGCCCACCTCGCCCCGGCAGTCGCGGATCGGCTTGCCCGAGCCCAGTGCTTCCAGCCGCGCGATCGCCTCGGCCTCGGCGCGGATCGCGCGCGCCACCTCCTGCATCACGCGGCCGCGCGCGGCATGCGTGAGCGCCCACCATTCGCGCTGTGCGCGGCGCGCGCTTTCGGCGGCATGGTCGATCACTGCTACGCCGGCGTCGCGATAGGCGAGCGTGGCCTCGCCCGTCGCCGCATCGTAAAGCTGGATCGTGTCGCCCTGGCCGGCGACGAGCTCGCCGTCGATATACGAGCCGATCGTGGCGGCGCCGGGGAAGAAATGCGCGAAGGCGGTGAGCAACTGGTCTGCGTGCTGGGTCATGTCAGGTTTCCGTATCTGTGGGTCGAGCGGGATCGTGGCGCGGGCTGCCCGGCCTCAGGCAGGGTCGAGGAAATCGACGATGCGGTTGAAGTCCTCGCCGTCGGCGACGGATACCTCGCTGGCGGCCCACACGCGCGCCGCCTCGCGCGCCACGGGAGCGACGCTGTCGAACTGGTCGAGCAACCCTAGCGCGAGCCGCACGTCCTTGCGCATCAGCTTCATGGTGAAACCGGAATCGAACTTGCCGTTGAAGATCCAGGTCGGGTAGTTGGTCAGCGTCGCGCTGTTGCGGCCGGAGCCGCCGTTGAGCGCCTCGACCAGCTTTTCCGGATCGACGCCGGCCGCGCGCGCGGTGCGCACCGCCTCGCTGGCGGCCAGCAGGTGCACGCCGGTCAGCAGATTGTTGAGCAGCTTGGTGACGTGGCCGGCGCCCACCGGGCCCACATGCACGCGCTTGGCGCTGATCGCCGCGAGGATCGGCTCGATGGCCGCGATATCGCTGTCCGAGCCGCCCAGCACCATGGTCATGGTGGCGGTAGCCGCGCCCTTCGGGCCGCCACTCACCGGGCCGTCGACGAAGCCGATGCCGCGCTCGGCCAGGGCCGCCGCCACGCGCCGCGTGCTGTCCGGATCGGCCGTGGTGGTGTCGATCACGATGCTGCCCGGCCTCGCGTTCTCGAGCACGCCGCCCGCGCCCAGCACCACCGCCTCGACCACCGCCGACGTCGGCAGCGACAGCAGCAGCACGTCTGCGTCGCGCGCGATCTCGGCCACCGAATCGCGCGCCGACAGCACGTCCTGCTCAGCCAGCGCGAGCGCCACGCCCGGCGCCGCGTCGTAGCCAAGCACCGCGTAGTCGCCGCGCCGCAGCGAACCTGCCATGCCGCGCCCCATGTTGCCCAGACCGATCACGCCCACCGTTTTCATCCGACGACTCCTGATAGCTGTTGGTTCGAGGCCGGCGCGCCAGCTTGCGCCCGCCTTGCATGGCTACGATGTTCGGTCCGGCGATCCGTATAATCAATCAACGCCAATATTGAGATTGTTCTCTTTTTTAGAACACCTAGATCATGAGCGACACCCTTACCGACAGCCGGATCGTCTATTTCTACGAGGCCGTGCGCTGCGGCACGATCCGCGCCGCGGCCGACTGGCTCGATGTGGCGCCCTCGGCCGTGAGCCGCCAGATCGGGTTGCTGGAGAAGGAGCTCGACGCCACCCTGGTGGAGCGCCACGCGCGCGGCGTGACGCCCACCGACGCTGGACGCTGCGTGATCGAGTATTTCCGCGAGCAACTCGCGCACCGCGACGACCTGATCTCGCGCCTGCAGGAGCTGCGCGGGCTCAAGACCGGCCAGGTCAGCCTGGTGCTCGGCGAGGGCTTCGTCTCGGATCTACTGGCCGGGCCGATGCAGCAGTTCTGCCGGCAGTTCCCCGGGATCCGTGTCAACCTCGACGTGGGCAGCACCAACGACGTGATCCGCAAAATCTCGAACGACGAGGGCGAGATCGGCCTGGTCTACAACCCGCCCGCCGAGCCCAAGCTGGTGTCGCGCGCCTCGAAGCGGCAGCCGATGATGGCGATCGTCGGCCCCGACTTCCCGCGCCGCAGCCACAAGGTGCTGACGGTGCAGCAGCTCGCCACCTACCCGCTGGCTGCCACCCACCCGTCCTACGGCACGCGGCAGATGATGGCGGCCGTGGAATACGCCGAGCGCGTACGGCTCGCGCCGATCATCACCACCAATTCCTTCGCGATCCTGAAGGAATTCGTGAAATCGGGGCTCGGCATCTCGGTGATGCCGGCTTTCGCGGTGGCGGCCGAACTGCAGGCCAAGGAACTGTTCGCGATCGAGATCGCTCATCCGATTCTCGAGAACGCCGAGGCGCACATGGTCACGCGCGTGGGCCGCAAGCTCTCGGTGGCCGCCAACAAGATGCTGCAGATGATGACGGGGCAGATGCGGGCGTTCCGCTAACGGCTCTGCTCCTGCCAGCGACGCGAGGCCGGGCTGTCTCGCCAGCCTTCCCGGCGAAGCGTCACGTGCACGCGGGGTGCGCCGTCATGCACCCGCACGTCCATGATCTCCTTGCGTTTTACGGGCGCTCCACGCCGGGAGCCGCAAGCAAGGCGTGAGCGGTGCGCGTCGCCATGACATCGTCGGATCGGTAAGCCGCCGCATAGGCATAGGTGCGCCACGCCGCATCGCCAAGCGCATACAGGCAAACGGCCGCGAGCGCCATGCCGCGCGACGAAAGCACGCCGCCGCGCTCGACGCGGCGCAATTCGCTCAGCGCCTCGCCCCACGCACGCGCGCGCACATGCCACCACGCCAGCACCTCGCGCATCCCCCCGTTCTCGGGGCGCAGCACCACCATGGCGTCGAGCAGGTCCAGTACGTCGGACAACGTATCGAGCGCCGCACCGGCCCACAGCACGTCCATCATTCCCGTAGCGATCTGGTTGTCTTTCAACGTCTCGATCATATTCTTCTCCAAGCTGCTGCACGCAATGACCATCCGAGGCGTGCACGCCCTTTCGGTGGCGCGCGCTTTATCTGCCGCCCGCGATCGCCCGTGCCTCGGCGGCCACTCCCACGAGCGAAAGCTGATCGCGCACCTGATCGATGAAGATGGCCGCCATCAGCGCAAGCATCAGAATCGTGAGCGCGCCTTTCACGGGCTGCGCGAGCGACGGCAGATCGAGCTTTTGCGATACCTTTCCCGTAAAGCCGAAGCCGATGTCGATCAACAGCAGCATCAGCATCATCGGCGTTGCCAGCTTCGTCACCGTTTCCATCAGCGAATCGGTCTTCAACAGCACGAACGATTCGAGTACCGAGCCGCCCGCGGGCGCGAGGCTGCCGAGCGGCCACCAGGTGTACGACTCGTAAATCGCGCCGAGCAGAAACGTCATGCCGCCGAGACACCAGAACGCCGCAATCGCGAACTGGCTCAGGAGCGTCGACGTCAGCGACGTCTGCTGCCCCTGGCTCGGGTTCTGCATCTGAAGTTGATTGAAGCCGGTCAGATCGTCGACGTACGTGCCGACGCTTTCCGCGGCCCAGAACACCGTCGAGCTGCGAAGCCGTCCACAGCACCTTGGTTAGGCCGCCGGCAATCTCATCCCTGCATCCTGTGTAAGTCACGATGTCCTCGTCTGCTGGAGTGCTGCAATCAAAAAGCGCACGGCGGCGCCGCGCACAGCCGTGCCGCGCTTGCTGCCGGCTCGTGCGTCGTGGGCGCCCCCTGGCGGTTAGTCTCTTGTATCGGGTCGGCTTTCGCCGACGCGACGCGAACGGAACGATCGGGATGCGAAGAGAGAACGGAGAAGAAAATCGACCGCGGCGATGGGATCGATTGGTGCGATAGGCCGGATCGCTCGCCGTGTATCGAAAGGCGGGGATGTGCTCTATGCTCGGCGTCGAAGAAGGCCCGCCATCGGTCGATGCGCCCCCGAGCCTTATACATCTGATCCCTGCGCGAACGCGGAAGCGGGTTTGCCGGGCATCCAGCGGCGCACGCGCTGGGCAGATAGCGAGACCAGCGTGTCGAATCGGCGGCCGGCGTCGGGAGCGGTCGTCGCAAAACGAGTGCACATCCGATTGAACTCCGGAAGACAATCGGCATTGAGCCGTATCGCCTGCGGAACGAGCCAAGGACAGTAGCTCCCACTGCTCGCCGTTGTGGAATGTCGGTGCACGACTCGGACTCGGCAATCACGGGCTTATGTGCCGTGACTGTAGTGTCCTTACTTCGTTCTATCTCGAATTGATGCCATCGTTTCGAGCCCGCCTAGGTACGCCAAATACATTTCCAGACAGCGCTGAAACAGATCGCACCCCGCTGCGGTTACCGTGACGCAACGTGTCGTTCGTTCGAGAAGAGTGATTTCGGCGCATTCTTCGAGCATCGACACGGCACGACTGAGCGTCGATTTGCTCGCCCCCGTTTCCTTGGCGGCATCCGTGAAGCTTCTATGTCTCACGATGCTGGCGAAATACACGAAGTGGTTTGGCTCGATCCGAGTATCGTTGCAAAGATCTGATTTCATCTCAGTGGAATTGATATGTAGACCATCGTTCGCAGAGGGGCATGCGTTGGAGCTAGCGAATTGCTGTCGCTTCCTCGGCGAGCAACCACCGCGGTCAAAAGCAAGGATGGAATGGTCGGCCGAGCACTTCAGGACTGGGGTTCCAACTACAGTGGCAAGGTTCGCCTGGCAGTCAGTGAGGCGGGTTCTTCAGGACTGCCTGCAGCATTTGGTCGACGTGGATTCTCCTCGCACGACGCGTCTGCAGATCCGCGGTTGTCTGGTCCCGTTGCGTATGGCAGTTTGCCGGCGGCCCATGGAGACCGCCGGCAACAGCGATAGGTGATCGACGTCGGTATAGTTACTGCGCACTTGCCGGACGATCAGGCCGTACGCTTGCTACTAAACGCAGCAGCGTAGTCTCGAGCAAAGTCTTCGATCGATCTGGCTGGCGCACCCAACACACGCTGTATGTCGTCGGTGACAATGTCGCCCCAGTTGCGGCCGTATGCGACAAAATAATCGCGCAACAAGTTCAACGTGAACTCGTCGAAACCGAAGCTCGCCATGTCCTCGAGCGCTTGTTCGAGTGTAATTGGCACATATTTGACGGGGTGGCCGATGGCCCCACCGATTGCGGAAGCCACCGCATGCATCGAGATAGATGCAGGTCCCGTCAACGTATAAACCTTGTTTTCGTGTCCGCTCGACGTCAACACGTGTGCAGCGAAGCGCGCAATATCCTGCGTGTCGATAAGCGCCATTTTTCCGTCCGCGAGCGGCAATGGCAGCACACCATCTTGCGCAACGCTCGTTGCAGCAGTCAGCAGATTCTGCATGAAGAAATGCGGCTTCAGAATCGTGTATGCGATTCCCGACGCGATGAGCTCGCTATCCGACAAAGCATGCAGACGGCTATTGATCGTCGGCGCGTCGTGTGCAGCACCGAACGCCGACAGGCGAACGATTCGCCGGACACCTGCCTGGCGTGCCGCCCACAGTGCGTTCGAGCTTTGCTCAGGTGCCCGAGGCCCCGGCGGCGTCAGCATGAAGACCGTATCAATGCCCTCGAATGCCCGATCCAGTGTGCTGGGTTTTTCGAGATCACCGACCGACAGTTCTGCGCCCAAGGCTTGCAGTGCACCTGCCTTCGCCTGGTTTCTGACTAGAGCACGGATATCGCAATCCGCAGATGCAAGCAGTTCAATGACAGCGGATGAAATGGCACTCGTCGCGCCCGTCACAAGAATTCTCTGTCGCATAATTTCGTTCCTCTTTCCTGCCCTCACAAATCGCTCGAGAACGGCGGATGGGCAGCGCAACCCAGTCCATCCGCATGCCGTTATTTCGCCGATGCCAGTTCCGATTCGGTCAGCGTCGAGTAATCGGTGTAGCCGCGCTCCTCGCCTTGATAAAACGTGTCGCGGTCCGCTTCATTCAGCGGCGCGCCGAGCGCAAAGCGGCGCACAAGGTCCGGATTCGCAAGGAACAACGTGCCGAACGACACGATATCCGCAGCGCCACTCTCGATCGCTGCCTCAGCCCGTGCCGCGTTATACCCGCCATTTGCGATATAGGTACCACCAAAGCGGGACTTCAGTTCGCGGAAATCGAACTCGCCCTCGCCAAGCTGGAGCACGTGCAGATAGGCAAGGCCGTACTGGCTCAACATTTCGGCCGCGTACCCGAACGTCGCCGCCGGATTGCTATCGCTCATCGAGAAAACGTTGAAGATCGGCGAAAGGCGCACGCCAACGCGATCGGCGCCGAACACGGGTACGACGGCTTCAACCACTTCCTTCAGGAAGCGCGCGCGATTCTCGACCGAGCCTCCGTAGGCATCCGTCCGCACGTTGGCGCCGTCGCGCAGAAACTGGTCGATCAGGTAACCGTTCGCCGCATGAATTTCGACACCGTCAAAGCCGGCAAGCTGCGCGTTTTCCGCTGCTTTTCGGAAGTCAGCCACGACACCGGGAATTTCGTCGAGCTCGAGCGCGCGCGGCGTGACGAGAGCCTTGGGTCCCGCCGGCGTGAAGATCTCGCCATCAGCCTTGATTGCGGAGGGCGCGACCGGCAGCGCTTCGTTAGGCTGTACCGACGGGTGCGAAAGTCGACCGACGTGCCAGATTTGCAGGAAGATGCGGCCGCCTTCTGCATGCACTGCATCGGTCACTTGCCGCCAGCCGGCGATTTGCTCGGACGAGTGAATCCCCGGCGTCCGCGGATAGCCCTTTCCCTGCGCCGAGATTTGCGACGCCTCAGTGATGATCAGACCGGCGCTAGCGCGTTGACGGTAGTACTCCGCGCTCAACGGTGTCGCCACATCGCCGTCGCCTGCACGGCTTCGCGTCAGCGGCGCCATCGCCATCCGATTACGCAGCGTGTACGCACCGAGTTGGACCGGGGAAAGCAGTTGATCGAGCGAATTCGTAGCCATGTTGACCTTCCTTCTCAATAACGGACCAATCGGTCCAAAATAAACCAAATAAAGCCCACCCGAAGGTGGGAGTTTTTTACTGCAGCGCCTCGAGCATGACTTCCAGCGCGTCGTCGAGCCGACCAACTTCAGCTTTGGAGCGGGCCATAATTTGCAGGCCCTGGTGCGTAACCGTCAGAAAGCGCGCGAGCTTCCGCGAATTCTTCGCGCGAGGAATTGACCCATCAGCCTTACCGCGCTCAATGGCATCCGCTAGCGCATCCTCGATTCCGCGGAAATCCCGTTCGACGAGCTGCTGCACCTCCTCGTCATGCGGGCCAAATTCGACGGCCTCGTTACAACTCATGCAACCGAATGGCCGCTCGTCCCGACGCGCATGCTCAACCACCATCTCGAAGAACGCCCGAATCGACGCGAACGCGGTCGGCGCGCTCGTCAGGTAGCCGTCGAGCATTCGCATTCTTTCCAACCGGTAGACTTCGAAGGCGGCCAGAAACAACTCGCGCTTGCTTCCAAACGTGTCATAGAGGCTGCTTTTACTCAGGCCAGTGGCCTTCAGCAGGTCGGTCAGCGATGTTGCCTCGTAACCCTGACTCCAGAACACCTGCATTGCCTGCAGCAACACCTCTCGTTCATCGAATTCCCGCGTCCTTGCCATCTTGTTGCCCTCAACTTGTTCAATAGGATAATCATTCCGGACCATACGGTCCAGAATGATTTTTGCAACAGTGCGTCCCGGACAGGAAAAGACTTGATCAGTGCATGATCGCGTTGCCGACGTATTTGGCGCGCGGTCTGAGCAGGAAGCCCATCGTCCGCTGCTCCAGCACGTGAGCCACCCAACCACTCGTCCGACTCAAGACCCAGATCGCGGTCGCTGACCCGTCAGGCATACCCAATGCACGCGCCAGTACGACAAGCGCGATTGCCACGCCTGGATGTGCCTGCTGCTGCATGCGAAGCTCATCGAGGAAAGTGAGTGTGTTACGCGTCCCTGCATCGAGTTTCGGCAGCGATCGAACCAGGTCCAGTATGACGTCGGCGCGCGGATCGCCCCCCGGATACATCGGATGATTGAATCCAAAGAGACTCGCACCATATTCCTTGACGAGATTCTTGCGCTGCCCCAGATCCTTTGCCGACGTCGACTGCAGCAGCGCAGACTCGACCTTGTGCGTGGCCGTACCTGTCGAGAAGCCCAGATGCGAACCGATTGCTGCAGCAACACAATTGAAGAGATCAGCATTCGTCGACGCCGCAATGCGAGCAGCAAAGGTCGCAGGAGCCAGTTCGTTGTCAGCCAGGACGATCATGGCGCCATTTAGCGTATGCAACGTCTCGGGAGTCGGCTCGACGCGGTTGATGCGCAGAATGAATGCCGCAAGCGACTCAAACGGCTCGCGCGTCGCGAAACAGCGCGGCGTCTGAAGGAATCCAAGGCAGCCAGCCATGGTCTGCATCAGCAATCTCGCGGCCGGGACCGATGCACCATCCGCAATTTCTGCTGCCCCCCTTCCCCGCATCCCCAATGCCAGGGTCACCATGCCTAGCAGATTGCCGATGTCACCGGCAACCGGCGACGCGTGATAGTGGTCCATCAACTGCTTCACATCATCTGGTGTGTCGATTGCTGGCCATGCCGCGAAGTTGTCTTGCCACATGCCCGTCATCAGTAATTGGACCACGGATTCGAACGATACACCGGCGCGTGCCATCTCGACCGCGGAACGCGTTCTGTACACCGGCCCACCGTCGGATATCTGCGTAATTGCGGACGCAACCACCGGGGCTCCCCAGTGCATCGTCGATTCAGCCGCAGCGACCTGCGGTGGACGTCCACGTTTGCGGCTGCGTACCCGTTCGACGTCGGTCCGGGAATACAGGCTCTTGCGACCGTCCGGATGCGGCGCCGTCTTGATCATGCCCCGACTCACATACGCGTACAGCGTGCTCGCCTTGATGTTGAGCATTTCGAGCACCTCGCTTCGAGTCAACAAATCCTTGCGCATGGGTCGACACATTCCTTCGACAAATTGAATAAATCAATTGTACCCCTGACAGGTGGTACCCCTTTGAATCAACGCGTGCAGGGCATCCCTCGTATTTATATTGATTTGAATTATCAATCTTGATTGAAAGATCGCGCAAGTCTATCGTTTTCGCATGTGGACGGCGCGTAGCGAACGCCCGTGGCACGAATTCCATCAATGAGCACGGAGGCAGTCATGCATGAGTTGAAGCACGCGTTCGAACGGCGCGATGCATCGTTTATCGACCAGACCGGAGAGCATCCCCGCGACAACCATTACTGGGACCCTGTCGTCATCACCCGTGAGGAAATCGAAGCTGAAGTGGCTCGCCTCTCGACCCTGCCTGCGCCGGCCGACGGGCGGCGCCAGTCGTTGATCGTGCATCCCGCCGCGCGGAAAGATGCACCGGGTCTTGCGCCCGGCATTCAGGTGATGCTGCAGGTGCTGTTGCCGGGCGAATCGACGCGACCGATGCGTCACAACGCTACCGAGGTCAACTTCTGTATTCGTGGGGGCGGCCGTACGATCGTCGCCGGCCGCACGATCGCGTTTCGTCAGTACGACGTTTGGAACCATCCGTCGTATGTCGCCTATCAGCACATCAATGACACGGACGACATCCAGGTCCGGCTCGTCTACTCGAACATTCCGCTGCTCCAGCACATGGAGATCTATGTACCGGACTTCGACGTCTCGCTGGATGTCGAATCCGGCCCTGCCATCACCCATGCCGACGACGATCCGAAGCGGAAGAACCCGTTCGGCACGTTCCCGATCGGGACTGATGGCGGATTGCTGATGCCGTACGAGACGTTGATCAATCCCAAGGTCGTCGAATCCAAGCCGCTCCATTTCCCGTGGGAAAACGTGAAGTCGGAACTCGACAAGCTCGCCGCGCTTGGCAGCGACTACATCGGACGTCGGCTGTACATGATGTACAACCCGACGACGGGTCGCACGAACGGCATCACGCCGAACTTCTTCGCAACGATGACGATCCGTCCGCCGAAGATCGTCGACCGTCCGCACCGTCATGTGTCGGCTGCCATCAACTACTACTTCTCTGGCTCCGGTCACAGCATGGTCGCGGGCAATCGATACGACTGGAAAGCCGGCGATCTGATGCTGTCGGCTCCCGGTTGGGCAGTGCACAACCACGCATCGCACGACGAACCCGTGTACGAACTGACGATCCAGGATCAGCCGCTCAACATCTACATGGAATCGCTCCTCTGGCAAGAAAGCCTGAAGGAAGCGCCGGCTCTGCTGGGCACCCAGACGGGCTTCGAGACCAACCGCCAACAAGCAGCCTGAGGATTTGATCAATGAACAAGCTTTCTTCACTGCGCGGTTCGGTGACCCCGATCGTCACGCCTTTCCGCAACGGCGAGGTCGACTACGACACGTACGCTCGACTCGTCGACTGGCAGATCGCCAACGGCGGCCACGGTGTGCTCGTCAATGGCACAACAGCCGAACCCAGCACGCTGACGACCGCTGAACGCAATCGCCTCGTGGATGCGGCGATCGAAGCTGCGGCCGGCCGCGTACCGGTGATCGCGGCAACCGGCTCCCAATCGCTCAAAGAAACGCTCGAGCTGACTTCCCATGCGGACAAAGCCGGCGTCGACGGGCTGCTGGTCGTCACGCCCTACTACATCAAGCCGCCGCAACGGGGGCTGGTCGAGTACTACGCTCAAATCGGCGACTGCACCGAACGGCCGCTGATGATTTACCACATCCCGGGCCGCGCGGCGGTAAGTATGGATCTGGCGACCGTCAAGGCAATCCGGGACCGCGTGCCGAATCTCGTCGGCATGAAGCATGCCGTCAACGACATGGGTTTCGTTACTCATATGCTCGACGCGTTCGGCCCTGATTGGCGTGTGTTCGTCGGTCTCGAGGAACTGAGCTTCCCGATGCTCGCGGTCGGTGCATGCGGGTTGATGAATGCAGTCGGCAACCTCGCACCGCGCAAAGTCGCCGATCTTTGCGAGGCAGTCGACCGAGGCGATCTTGCGGCGGGGCGAAAGCTGCACTTTGACCTGTTCGAGCTGAATCTGTCCGTGTTCTCTGACACCAATCCGATTCCGATCAAGTACATGATGAAGCGCCTCGGCCTGCTGCCGACCAACGAACACCGGCTGCCGATGGTGCCCGCGACACCGGACCTCGAAAAGCGCCTCGACCACGTGCTTGAACGTGCTGGTCTGCTCTGAAGACGCGGAGTCACGAACATGCCAACACACAAGCCGGCGGCTCCAGCCCTCGCGCGTCCCGATCTGCTGAGGCAAGCCGCTTATGTCGGCGGCACGTGGATCGACGCCGACGCTGCTGCAGCAATCGACGTTCGCAACCCAGCCACGGGGACAGTTGTCGGACGTGTTCCTGACCTGGGCATCGAGATTGTGCGAAATGCGGTCGATCAGGCTGCAACCGCGCTGGAGTCGTGGCGAAGGACCACGGCGAAATACCGGTCGCAACTGCTGCGCGCATGGCACGACAAGGTCATTACGCACCTCGAGGATATCGCGCTGATCCTGACATCGGAGCAGGGCAAGACACTCGCGGAATCGCGCGGAGAGATCCGCTATGCCGCATCGTTCATCGAGTGGTTCGCAGAGGAGGCAAAGCGTATCAACGGTGACGTAATTCCGGCCCCGGTGGACGGCCATCGCATTCTCGTCGTCAAGCAGCCGGTCGGCGTCTGTGCAGCTATTACGCCCTGGAACTTCCCTGCGGCCATGATCACGCGCAAGGTCGGTCCGGCGCTCGCAGCAGGCTGCACGATCGTTCTGAAGCCGGCAAGCGCCACCCCGTTCACGGCGCTGGCACTCGCCGTCCTCGCCGAGGAAGCCGGCATTCCCGCCGGCGTGATCAACGTGGTCACCGGTAGTGCGCGCCGCATCGGCGACGAACTCTGCCGCAATCCCGTCGTGCGCAAGCTGACGTTCACCGGCTCAACCGAGGTCGGCCGAGAACTGATGTCCAAGTCGGCGGAGACGATCAAGAAGGTATCGATGGAACTGGGCGGCAACGCACCCTTTCTCGTATTCGACGATGCCGATATCCCGAAGGCCGTTGCAGCCGCGATCTTCTCGAAGTTTCGCAACGCCGGCCAGACATGTGTGTGCACCAATCGCATGTTGGTTCAAGACGGGGTGTACGACGCATTCTGCGAGGAATTCGAGCGTGCGGTCGTGCAGTTGCGCGTCGGCCCGGGAACGGCAGATGGCATCGATCAGGGTCCGCTGATCAATTCCGATGCCATCGTCCATCTCGGCGCATTGATCGACGATGCAAATACACGGGGTGCAACCGTAACCGTCGGCGGAAAAACCCACTCCCTTGGCGGCAACTTCTTCGAGCCGACCGTTGTTCGCAACGTCACGCCTGACATGCGGTTGTTTCGCGAAGAAGCGTTCGGCCCCATTGCCCCGATCGTTCGATTCACTACTGAGGAAGAAGGCATCGCGCTCGCCAACGATACTGAGTATGGCCTCGCGAGCTATTTCTTTGCATCGCGCATGGACCGGATCATCCGCGTATTCGAAGCTTTGGAAACCGGCATGGTCGGCATCAACACCGGTGCGATTTCGTCGGAAGTCGTTCCGTTCGGTGGAGTCAAGGCGTCCGGCGTCGGACGTGAGGGTTCCGTGTACGGAATCGACGACTACCTCGAAATCAAGGCCGGTGTGCTCGCCGGTGCGTTCTGACGATCGTCTGTCACAAGGAGACAACGATGAGTAACCACATTCCCCGGCTCGAAATGGAGTCGCTGCGCCCCGATCTGGCGGCCTATCTGGAACCACGCGTGAACCGCCTCGGCTACCTGGGCGAACTGTTCAAATGTGCCGGCAATGCGCCTGAAGTGATCCTTCAGTTCATGCATTTCACAGACGCTCTGAAGGAAGCGCTTCCGGATCGACTGACTGAACTGGGCGCGTTGACGGTCGCAAGCTTCATGGAAAACCGCTACGAACGTCATCAGCACGAGCGGCTGTGCGTAAAGCTCGGCTTCTCTCGCGAATGGATCGCGGAAATCGAACGACTCGATCCCAAGTCGGCGGCGTCGTTGTCGGATGTCGAGCAAGCAGCACAGATCTATGCGATCGCTGCACTCAATGCCAGTGGCATCGGCGTCCAGGAGGAATTCGGAGCCTTTGCCAGCCTCGTTACGCCGTCGGAGGCGGTGGCCTTTGCAATGTTGATCGGGCGCTACGTTACCCATGCGCTCGTGGTCAATACGCTGCAACTGGCGCCACCTGTTCCTTCAATCTTCGAGGAGTAAGCACGCGATGACTTCGCCAATCTGGATTCCCGAGCAGGACGTCGTCGCTCTGATGAGCCTCCCGGATGCGATTGGAGCACTCGAACGCGGCCTTGCGATGCAGGCAAGTGGTGGTGCCAAGAACATGGTTAAAACGCATGTCGCCTGGGGAGAAAACAATCTGCATGCGATTGGCGCGGCGTTTCCCGACAGCGGTATCGTGGGAACGAAGACCTGGGCGCACACCACCGGCGGCGCCTGTCCGCTCTTGACTCTGTTCGACGCCGCTACCGGTCAGTTGAAAGCGATCATCGAAGCATTCGCGTTGGGGCAGATGCGTACCGGAGGTATTTCTGGCGTTGCGACACGCTGGCTGTCGCGACCCGACGCGGACATCCTGGCACTGATCGGAACTGGCAAGCAAGCACTGGCGCAACTCGCGGCGGTAGCAGCGGTTCGTCCGCTACGTCTCGTGCGGGTGTTCAGCCCGACACCGGAGAAACGTCGCGCCTTCGTCGCGCGTGCGCGCGAATCGTTCGACATCGAAATCGTTGAAGCAGGATCGGTCGACGAAGCCGTGCGCGACGCGCCGATCATCACGACTGTCACACGGGCAAAGCAACCGTTCCTGTCAGCGCCGCAGATCGCACGCGGGGCTCACGTGAATGCCGTCGGTGCGATCACCGAAGAGCGGATCGAACTCGCGAGCGACGTATTCTCACGGTGCACCCGCGCAGTCGTCGACGACCTGCCTGGTGCGCAAAAGCTTTCGACGGAATTCACCCGTGCATATGGAGATACGGGACGCTGGGCGGATGATGTCACTTCGCTAAGTGACGTGGTCGCAAACAATCGCGGGCGAGACGCCGGCGACGATATCACCGTGTTCAAGGCAATGGGCATGGGGGTGTCCGACGTTGCACTGGGTAAGGAGATTTTCGAACTCGCGACGCGTGCAGGTCTCGGGATACCAATGCCGACCCCCGTTCGAAAGGCACCGCGTCTCGCGTAGCGCACCGGCGATGACCGCGGCATCTCATGCCTGATATGTCGCGATCATCCAAACATCCAAGACAAGAAGAGATATCAGAGGAAGGAGACCACGCGTGAACACGCATACAGATACCGGCCACGCAAACGATTGCACCTGGACCGCCGACAGCCCCGCTTCGACGGCACCTGAAGCAAGTTCGTCAGGCGGTGTTGATCTGTTGGCTGAACTGGGCATGGCGCCCACTTGGTCGCTTCCACATCCGGCTCGGACTACTGATCTCTCTGATTCTACTGTTCGACGGCTACGATCTCTATAACGCCGCCTATATCGTTCACGACGTCGCTGCGTCCTGGCAGCTCACGCGTACCGATATGGGTTTTCTGCTGTCGAGCGGCCTGGCCGGCTTTGCCATCGGCTCGACCGCTTCCGGCTTTCTTTCGGATCGGTTCGGCCGACGGACAGTTTTGCTTCTTGGTTGTTGGGCATCGGGTGTGATGAGTCTCGCGATTGCACTGACCGCACACAATCTGGCTTCGTACATTCCGTTGCGAATCACCATGGGAATCGCACTCGGTCTTCTGATGCCAGTCGCGGTCACTTACGTAAACGAGGTCACTCCGACACGCGTCGCGAATCTGTTTACGACATGGTTCTTTTCTCTCGGCTGGCTTGCAGGCGCATCATCGGCAGGATTCATCGCTGCCTGGCTGCTGCCGCATTACGGGTGGCAATGTCTGTACTACGTCGGCGCGCTGATGCTGCCTGTCTCCGTGATTTTTCATCTGCTGCCCGAATCTCCGCACTTCCTAGCCAGTCGTTCCCGATGGGATGAATTGAAGACGTTGTTGTCGAAGATCCGGCCGGAGCACGCATCTCGCTATGCTTCATTAAACCCGATACCCCCCGCCGCTTCGCCACGTCGGTCGCTTTCATTGTCGCTACTGCTCTCAAGTGAGTACCTTCCGCGATCCATCTGTTACTGGTTCGCGGGCGCGTTCAGCCTGTTCTCCGCTTACGGGTTGTCCGCCTGGCTACCCACGATCATGTTGCAACGGGGGGAAAATCTGTCAGCGAGTTTTGCATACGGCTCGTTGCTAGCCGCAGCTGCCGCGGTGGGAGGTCTGATCACCGCAGTCATTGCCGACGCACTCCGCGATCGTCGCAGCGTCATCTCGGTCAGCTATGTGCTCGGCGCTATTGCGATTGTCGCGTTAGCCAATGTCAAAGGTCATCTATGGCTTGGCGCCGCGGTCGCTTCGGCGGGGATGTTTGTTGTCGGCTCGCAGATCATGCTCAACAATATCGTCGCTACTTCCTATCCGACCGAGATGCGCGGCACCGCGGTCGGTGTCTTTCTTGGCGTATCGAGACTCGGTGCAATGCTGGGACCGTCTGTCGCGGGAATGATTCAACAGTGGTCGGGCGGGTACGACGTAATGTTCGTCACTGTCGGTGGGACGATTCTAGCGACCGCCGCTTTGGTGTTCGGGGCTGCCCCTGGAACCTCGAAATCGCGGTGAGCGCTGCAGCAGTATCAGTTCGTTTCACGTCGCAGGATTCAAAGAACTGGATCCATACATGATCGAAATGCCGGCCCGGAACCCAGTTCGGGGCGGCATTCTCCATTTCAATCGCCTCCTACAGCCGCGGACGCCACTCGACAACGCTTCATGCAAACTCGATCGCAGCGGAGGCAAACATGGCACAACGCCTTTCCACCCTCGTTGTGATGTCTGAACGGAGCAAGAGCAATTGGTTTGCCGCGCACCGTCCTGTACTCAATCATGCAACGCCGACAATCACTTGCTCATTACGGGCGCAGTCGCTGGGTGCCTGGTACGGTTCAACGCGAGCAACGCAATGGAAGCGATCAGCGCCGGAAGCGCCATCAGCGAGAAGATTTGTGCTGTGGACAGGTGCAAGCTAAGCATGATGCCACCCACGATGGATCCGATGAAAGCGCCCACCCGACCGATCGCCGATGCCCAACTGACTCCGGTCGCTCTCGCCGGCGTCGGGTAACACGACGCCACCAACGACGGAATAATGCTCTGCGCCCCACCCACCGATAACCCGAAGCAGACGATGAGTGTAGTCAGTGTAGTCGCGTCATTCGACATCCCGACCAGCCAGACGAAGACCGCGCCTGCTGCATAGGCAGTGCCCAGTACAGTCTCTCCGCGAATCTTGTCCATCGCGAAGCCAAGCATCAGCATGCCGGCCGCACCTGCCAGGAGGAAGATCGACGATACTGTGGCCGCGCGCTGGGTAGCCATCCCTGCACTGCTGAGAATCAGCGGCAACCAACTGCTCATCAGATAGAACAGGAAGAGGCTACAGCAATACGTAACCCAAATCAGCACCGTCGTCGCGATCAGATCTTTCCGGAAAAGCGATGCGACCGTCATGCGCTTGGAAGCGGCGGTATCGACATCACGGTGAATCAACCTCCCCGTGAAGCCCGGAACAATTCGCTCGACGACTGCCCGAATCCGCGATTCGTCGACACCCTTGACGACGAGATAGCGCAGCGATTCCGGCAGAAACGCAATCAGCAGTACGCACAGCAATATGGGCAACGTGGCACCGAGAATCATGACGCCGCGCCAGCCAAAGTGCGAAATCAGATGAGCAACAACCTGACCGGACGCCGCCCCGCCAAGCGTGAAGCCGATGCCCGCCCAAGCCGTCATCCGTGCGCGCATGTTGGTCGGAGCAAATTCGGCCAGGTGCGTCAGCGCGATCGGCATCGCGCCACCTAAACCGACACCTGTCAAAAAACGAAGGGCGATCATTGTCCTGACGTTATCGACGAATGCTGCGCCAAGCGTCGTCACACCGAAAAATGCGACGGTGGCAACAATTACCGGCTTGCGTCCATATCGATCCGCCAATGGTCCGCAAATCAATCCGCCCACCAGCAGGCCCACCATGCCAAATCCGAATATCGGCGCAAGATCAGCCGCCGATAACCCCCACTCCGACTTGATCGCCGGAGCCAGAAACCCGATCACGGTCGCATCGAAACCGTCCACCAGGCAGAACACAAAGATGAGCGCCACCACCGTCCATTGCAAGCGACAGCCTTTCTGGGCGTCCAGGAACTCCCGAACATCAATTGTTTCGCTATTCATGTCTTCCTCATTTCACAGCTGAGTCTGCTCCGCGCGGCCGTCAATGCCATAGCGACCGCAGATCAATACCTCGTGCATACCGTGCGTCATAGCGCGCTTCAGAACCGATGTCGAATCCCGATTTGCGCTGCAGCCTGACGGTTCGACGACGAGGGGGACACAAATGCCATCGCTGCCACCGCAGATTTACCCGTCGAGTCCATACCGTTTGCGGATTGCGCAGCGAAGACCGCGTATAGCGAAGTCCGCTTCGACAGCGAGTAGTTGAGCCCCAGATTTAATTGCCGGTATCGGGCACCACTGATCCCGCCGACCGAGCCGACAGTGGTGTAGTGGAATGCGATTCCCGCCAGCAGGAAAGGAGTCACGTTGATCGCATATCGCACCTCGGCATTTTGCAATCTCGCGTTACCACTCAGGCTCGGACTACCCATGACATGGAAGGCTCCGAGATCATCGAAGCGCGTGTACGAATACGACGCGCCTACCGTACTCGAGCCGATCGTGTAGTTCGCACCCGCGGCGAGGGTCTCTTGTCTATTCGCTGTAGCGAATCCACTGATCGCCGGCGAGGCACTCATTCCATTCGTGAAGCTCGTAGTCGCCCCCGGGACGGTCGAGCCGCCGTAGGAGACTGTATTCGGACTATTCACATTGAAGTAGCCCACTCCGATACTCAGCGGCCCCTTCGTGTAGTCCGCGCCGACAGTCCAGATGCTGCCGTGCGAGAAAGCGCCGGGAGTGCCACCGAGGCTGTAGGCGGCACCGAAAGACAAACCGTTGAACATCGGGCTCGAATATTTGACCGAGTTATCCATTCGACGACTGTTACACAAATTGTCGACGTCACCTGGGTGGCAGGCAAACGCGCCACCCCATATTTCAGAAGTCATGCCCAGATAAGCGAGGTGATCCACAACCATGTCGTACTGCCGACCGAAGGTCAGTTTTCCATAAGGATTCGCCAAGCCGACATAGGCCATCCGACCGAACTCGCGCCCTCCCTGCAATGCTGCGCCACTGGATCCGTCGAAGCCGTTCTCGAGGACGAAGATCGCCTGGGCGCCACCGCCGAGATCCTCCGCTCCACGCATGCCCCATCTCGACCCGGACAACCACCCGCTCGACGATTGGTAGAGATGTCCACCATGGACATTCGTCGCCGCCAGCACGCCTTGGTCAAAGACGCCATACAAGGTTACCGAGCTCTGCGCATGCACAGTACCGATGGTCCCCGCGAGGCTAATTGCGAGACTCCATTTACGACCATTCTTCATCTCCGCTCCTGTTCGCGTCGACATCGGACGCCGCAGTGACGTCGCCCGTGTCCGCTGCAAATTTTTTTATCGATTCACAAACGCAGATTCGACCGAGTCACGTTGTCACCTCAAAGAAAAAGGCACGACCTCGCTTACGGTGTGTCATTCGTGCATTGGTCGTTTCGAGATTCGTCTGCCGTCAGAATTTCCTTGTATAAGTGAACGCGACGAAGTTGTTCTGACCAAATGAGTTGGTTCTGGCACTGAGACCCGTCCCGTTCACTTGTACACGCGGCGAAATTGCGTACGCAAACGACAGTTCCGACTGTTTGCTCATGCGGTAACTCGCACCAACCGTGTAGGTACGCTTGAGTGTCACGGGAACAAGGAACGTGAACGCCGTATTGGCCGGTGTCACGGGCTGATTCGTGATCTCGAAGCCTCCCCGCAGCGTCAACTTGTCGGTCACGTCGTACTGCACGCCAAAGCGGTAAGCGTTGATATTGGTCAAGCCGAATCCCGCGCCGTTCGCAGCACCGAGCGGAGCAGAGAAAGTGACTGGATTGCCGAGCACGTGCGTGCCACCATAGTTGAAACGGATCCAGTCGAATCCGAGCAGCCACTTCGGCGTCGGACGAAAGACGATGCCGATACCGTACTGTTCCGGTTCTTCGAACCGTCCTCCGTCGGCGAAGATGTGTTTGTATTTGTGCCAGGGTGTGTACCGGATCTTTGACGCGTAGAACGCCCCCATCGACAGCTGGGATGTGATCTGGCTCATCCAGCCGATCTTGAAGCCGTATCCAGGCGTCCAGTTACGACCCTGGTTCGACTGCCCGGTTTGAGCCTCGATCCCCTCGACGTCGATGGTCGACAGTGCCCCGACCACGGACAGCGCAATTGCATGGTTCCTTTCCGCACCGAAGCGATACGCAACGGTCGGTGCCACGTGCATGAAGATGCCCTGTGCAAACGTGTTCGAATTTCCCGGAATGCCGCGGTACGGTGCTCGATAACTCATCGCCGCGCCCGATGCCCAGGACGTCACCCCGAATACGAGCGACGGAGACAATGACTTCACATAACCGAACTCGGGCATCGGCGTGATGCCTGTCCGCGCTTTGTACGTCGTGCCATTGTCTTGTGCGCCTCCGTGGATGACGAACAGACCGCCACCGATTTCCAGCCGATCACCGGTAAACGCAATGCCTGCCGGGTTCTCTGCCGGCGCCAGGGCCGACTCTCCGGTTGCGATGCCCACGCCCCCCATCCCTTGCTCACGCGTGCCGTAGCCGGTCGAATAGATGCCGGTGCTTGCGACACACACATTCGCCATGCTGGCTGAAAGTGCCAAGGCTAGCGAAATGACTCTACGCTGTTCCATCATGTCTCCATTACCTTATTCGCGGCTTGATCCACCTCGCGAAACACCGCGCTTCTGGATTACTTTGTTGTTTTACTTTGTCTGCTTCGAATCAATCCAACCATGATAATAACTATGCAATCCTTACTATATCTTCGGATAAATTCCCCTTGCTATTAATATGGCACGACGATCAACTATGGTCCTCCGGCCATCCTACGGCGATGCGGGTTGAATGCTATTGATCACCATGCCGTCATGCCACCGTCTACCCGGATGTCAGTTCCAGTAATGCATCCGCGTCTGATTGGTTTCGCTCGTCCAGTGATAACGCACCAGCATGCTTTACATAGCGAGGAAGCCACCGTCCACGGCCAATTCCGCTCCAGTAACGAACGAAGCTCGATCCGAAAGCAGCCACACTGCGGCCTCCGCAATTTCTTCCGGCGAGCCGAGGCGATTCATTGCGTGGCGTGCTTCCAGCCGCGGCAACAAATCGGCGAACTCCGGGTGCGTGGAGAGCGATTCGACCATCGGTGTCCGAGTGACGCCGGGAAGGACCGCATTCACGCGTATCCCGTGCGTTCCGTAGTCAATAGCTGCACCCTTTGTCATCGCGAGCACGCCTCCTTTCGAGCCGCAATACTCGGCCGCCCGAGATACGGCAACGCGCCCCAACGAAGACGACACGTTGACGATCGAACCTCCTGCGGATTGCAACATGGCGCGAATCTCATGCTTCATGCAGAAGAACACGCCGTCGTAATTGACACGTTGAACTCGACGCCAACGGTCTTCAGTGAGCTCGTGCAGGAGAAGGTTTGTCTGCGCGAGACCAGCGTTGTTGAAAGCGCCATCGAGCCGGCCGAACGCTTCGATTGCCGATAGCACCATCACTTCGACCTGAGTCTCGTCAGCGACATCCGTCTGAACAAACATTGCACTGCCACTGAGCTCAGTAATCGCCGAGACCGTATCGCGCCCCTCTCCAACACTAATATCGGCCACCGTTACCGATGCCCCCGCAGTCGCACACTTGAGTGCTGCAGCGCGTCCTATTCCGGTTCCGCCACCGGTAACGATGATCGACTTGCCTTCCAGATCTCGCTGCATCTCGGACCTCCCGTGTATCAATTCGCGAACAGCGGCGAGACGTCGACGTAAATAAGGTATTCAGCAACCAGTTGATCGTGCATACGCCAGGCCGTCATTGCAGGAACGGTCAGCTTCGTCTGATCCTTGCGCGTATAGGTCACGTTCATTCGCGAGATGATCATGTCATCGCACTGCCACACTTCGACCAGGTTGTGCTTGATACTCGCGATGAGCGTCATGAAACCTGCCACGTAAGACGCCGCCTCCTTGCGCCCGACAACCGGCTCGCTATTGGCGTACACAAACCTGCAGTCTTCAGTCAGAAAGCTCGCAAACCGCTGCTCATCCATCGAGTCGCACGCCTCATACAGGGATGTTGCGAATTCGAATGCGGTCGTTGCCGTATCGGTAACCATGAATGTCTCCTGAAATTATTGAATTGCTGTTGTCTCGACGTCGCGGATTGACCGCACAATGTCACCCCGCGACGTCCGTGAAGTTAGGCCTTCGCAGGCTTGCCGATCAGCGCCCGATACTCGTTCGCGCTCGCCGGCGTGCGTCCGAGCATTCCTGCGATATCTTTCGCCATCTGGAACATCTCCAGGTTGTCTTTCAGGCGCTCGTCGCTGTTCGGGTACTTCCACGGGGTATCTTCCGTACCGACCCGGATGTGCAAGCCCAGCATCGTTGCCAGCGTCGTCATGTACAGGCTGGCGCGCCCGGCCGCGCATACACTGATGACGGAAGTCGGATCGATCTGACGGATCTGGTCAACCATCAGGAACATGTGACGCGTCATGTCCTGCGTATTGCTGACCCAGGTACCGGACACCAGCGTGCGGCCGACATTGAACGGGAGGCCATAAAGAATCAGCCAGTTGTACGGCTTGGTCAGGATCCCGGTATCGATGAATCGGCGCTTCGCGAGCTCGATTTCACCCGAGCTGTGTACCGCGAGCTCCGGCTTCACGCCTGCATCTTCGAGCGCCTGCACCGCCGGCACCGCAAACGCTTCCGGGTGACCGGGAGCGCACGGTGCCACTTCTGCAAGACCTTCCCTCGCGGGGCTCACGCAGACGTCGAAACTCGTACCGTTCAGCACGTTGAGATTCGACACGAAAGCGTTGCCGAAGCGCGCGCGCAGCGGCTCCAGAACCGCCGAGTAGGCCTCGACCGGCGGAAGATCGCGATCGAGACGGCGCCCCTTGTCATCGGTCACCCACGTGAAATCGATGTGAATACCACATGCGCCCGCTTCGATCACCCGCGACGCTTCGTCGACGTAGTTCTGGATCGACGTCGGCTTACCGTCATCGAATCGACCGGCGACGGCGACGTTGATCGCGATCTTCGGTGACACGTCCCACTTGGGCTGCGTTTCTGCTTCCGCCACAAAGTGATAGTTTTCCATTTCACGCTTGGCGGCTTCCCACAGCGGCAGTTTCTCGATCATGGTGATGCTCCTTTTCAAGTTTCAATCCAGCATTGAGGACTACGAAGTTATACATAGCCCTCATCGTTAAGCCGATCTACGGCGAATTCAACCCAATCAGATACTGTCTGGCGCGACGATTTGCGTCGCGCCACTACTTATTTGCGTACGCTCGGATGCGGACCGTATTCACCCGTTTCCATCAGTTCCGAAGCCGCGATGGCCTCCGGCGTCCACCTCAATGTTGCGCGGGTTTCCATCAACCAGGCGAGATAGCCTTCCGGAACGTTTTCGGACGGACCGTGATGGACGACCCCCTTCGGCACCCACGTAAGTGTTCCTGGCTCGGTACACCCTCCCCAAGTGCCGGGCCCGCGCACGTAGCAAATCATTTCGTCAAAATCAGCGTTGATGTGAACAGGCGGCCGATTCGTGACTCGTGCACTGAGAGTGAACATCAAGAGCTCGCTGTTTTTGGACGAGAGAAATGCGCTCGGCGGTCCGCCATCCGGCAAATAGGTGAGAACCTGAATTTTCGCAAGGTTGAGCTTCCAGACCGGGACGTTCGCCGATATCCGGCCGCTGACAGCGAGCGGATCATGGGGCAGCGTATACACCGTCTGCTCACCATCCTCGGTCTTCAAGATCAAACGCGTCTTTCCACCCAACGGAATGTCGGTGTTGATCTCGGCGTGCTTCACGTCGCGAGCAAAATTAACCATGCCAAACGGTGCCGGCGGCGTCAGGTTCAGTGCCGAAGGACTTTCAATGATCACGCTGCGCATCGAGCCACCAATCGGAGTGAACCGATAAGCAACTGCGCGCGGAATACAGACAAAGTCGCCCTCTTCCGCAGTCAGAGTGCCAACGTCCGTGTCGAATCTGACCGTTCCCGTCTGAATAAAGTGAATTTCATCGGCCTCGGCATTGCGCACCACGAACGGCATCGCTTCGCGACGCCCAGATACCAGGACGCGCACACCGAGTTTCGATGTCGCCACGACAGAAGGTAGTGCATCGACATCATCTCGATCGCGCGGAATCATGCGCTCCAGAACCGAGCGGCGCGGAGCGTGTGCCCCCTCGACAGAAAGATACTCAGGGCCGTACGCTGGGCGCGCTACAACCGATAGCGGACCAGCAAACCCTTCACGCGTCCAGAGTTGCGGGGCGGGCTTACCGACTTTCGTCTCTTCTGTCATCTCGTATCTCCTTGATCTGTTAATTCGCGCACTTCGTATCTGTTGAGCCGTCTCGCGCTATCGGTGTGCCGATCCAAATCTTCGCCATCTGAATGGCCGTTGGACTGCTTAGTCGATCCCTATCGCGCAGACGCGGCTTTGGATACCGAAGTTGCAATAGCGATGCGCGGCCAATGGCGCGCCCCAACAAAGGGACGGTTCAACAAGGCGGTCGATCCATTCAGATGTCGATAACGTGCGTTGCCAGACAGCCGCGATGGAAAAGCTGGCCGCACCCAAACGGGCGCGAGCGGTTGATTTGCGGAAATGGGGAGCGTGGGAGCGCTATCGAAGCTTGAGGTAGTCGCGCGTCGGTGCAGCAACTTGACGTCCGACGGAATTGGATCAGTGGTATCCCAGCCGCAACGGCGCACGTGCGGCACAGCATCCGCCGTTCCGAGTGCGATGAACGGAAGTTCTCGCATGAACCCATGGGCTGTCGGGGCATCGTTGACTCGCGTGCTCAATGAGTCCGCCACCGACGAATGAGGGTGGCGGTGCGCCAAGCATCGCCAGCCTTGTCTCCTGTACATCTTCGCCTCCTGATCGGGCGCCTTTACTTGTACGTCAGTGTGACCCTGCTATCTGCGCTGAAGCCACACCGTTCGCTCCAGGACTCGAGAGTCGAGAGTGATGTTACACACTCGCTCGAATGTCCACCTGTCAGAAATCATTTTCTGCAAGAAGACATGAAAGGTCAAGAACTTTGGGAAAATGTTTCTGCTATACAGAAATCTAGAGGTGCGCAGAAAATAGGGCTCTATCTCCCGGCGATGCTTTACACGAATGACAGAACGTCGGCCTCTGTATTACGCAAGCGAGTATGCCGTTGATTTTCCATAATTTTTTATCGAATCAGCGCATGAATGCATCGTCTCGTTGACGAACCAGCTGCTCGGCGTATATGTTTCCTGCAACGGGGCGCCGCGCCCTTCGAAACGGATCCTTCCCTTATGTCTGATACCGCCAGCGCAACGCGCAAGCCTCGCAAGGGCGACAAAATTTCTGGTTTGCAGAAAGATTTGCTCGAACAACCTGCTACAGATGGTGAACTAGCCGATGAAGCGGCGACAGCCACGTCGTCTGCTCCTCGCTACATGCTCGAGTCCGTCAATAACGTGCTGCGGCTCCTGCTCATGTTTCGGCACAGCAACCAGATTCGTCTTTCGGATGCCAAGGAAGAACTCGGAGTCGGCCACTCGACAGTGCACCGACTGCTGGCAATGCTTGTCTATCACGGGTTTGTGACCCAAGATCCCGTGTCGCGAATCTATAAACCCGGCAACGCACTTGTCGAGGTCGGCCTCGCAGCAGTGCAGCGGATGGATATCCGGACGATTGCCCGTCCGATACTCGAAGAGCTAGCATCCGAAACCGGAGAAACAGTTCAGTTGGCCCTCCTCGAAGACGGCAACGTCCGCTACATCGACGCTATTGAGAGCAATCAAGCGCTTCGTGTGTCGGTGCCAGTTGGAAACGTCTTCGCTGCTTATGCATCCAGTGTCGGCAAGGCAATGTTGGCGGAGTTGCCGATCGAAGCCGTGCGCGCGCTGTATCCTCGCGACCCCCTTCAATCTTTCACGGGCAACACAATCACCCAACGGCTGGCTCTGGAAGAGGAACTCGACGAAGTGCGTAAGCGGGGATATGCAACCAACTTCGAGGAAAGCCAGTCGGGTGTGTGTTCAGTAGCTACAGCAATTCGCCATCCGACGCGCGGTCCCATTGCGGCATTGGGTATTTCGACGCCAGTTACGCGAATGAATCCGAAGCAAGTCCGGCGCTTGTCAGAGCTTGTGATGGCTGGGGCGGAGCGTGTGGCCCGCAGCGTTGTGAACTAAACTTTTATTGTGGCTTCCGCGAGCGCTACGCGCTCGCGATGCCAGGACTCTTCAGGTGACGGCTTGCTTGCGCGCAATCCCCTTCGAGAAATATCCAAAATCCCGACCCCGCGACGGCGGTGACCCACTGCGGCGCCGCGAGCGCGGCCCGGCCTACCTGCTGCCGGCAGATCAGCGGCACAATCACGTACGCAGCAGTGATCACGCCCATCAGCACACGCGTGCCCGGATACATCACCGACCCCTCGACTTCCATTTCCGTCAGTGGCTTCTGGTGCCGACCGACATCTTTCAGCTTACCGGCCTTCGCCGCGCGTACCCAGTTTGCCAGCGTCTTGATCGGAATCGACAAGCGCCGGGAAGCTTCCGATACCCCAACACCTTCAGTCAACGCCAGTTTGACTGCTTCGTCGCGAAGCTCCTTCGTATAGACCGCTCGTGGAATTCGATTCATCCATGCCTCCGTTTCTCGATTTTACGAAACGTTGGCTTCCATTTTTTCCGACCGGCCTCACTCAGCCCCCCGTGACGGCTCAGAGATCCAGCACCAGCCGTTCGCCGCGGCATCGCGACACGCACGGCATCATGCAATCGTTGCGGGCCTTTTCCGCCGCACTCAGGAACGCGTCCCGATGATCGGGCGTGCCCTTGAGCACGGTCGTCCGGCATGCGCCGCACACGCCCGCCTCGCACGACGTGGCGACCGCGATGCCGTGCTCGTACAGCACATCGGTGATCGACTGCCCCGGCGGCACGAGCAGCGCGCGCTGCGAGCGCGCGAGCTCGATCCGGAACGCGTCGGCCTCGCCGTCGGCAGGCTCCGCGGCTGGCGCGGAAAAATACTCGTGATGAAGCCGCGCATCGCCGAGCGCCGGGCGCGCGATCGCGTCGACGGCCGCCATGAACGGCGCCGGTCCGCAGAAATACAGATGCGAGCGCGAATCCATCGCGCCGACGATCGTCGTGATCGCGTCGCGGGTCGCGTCGGGCGTCAGCCCCGTGTGCACCGTCGCGACGTCCGCGAGGCGCGACGCGAGCGTCGCCCCGTACGCGGCCGCGTCGGCCGAACGCACGAAGTAGTGGAACGCGAGCGGCCGCCCCGCGCGGACCAGGCTATGCGCCATCGCGAGCAACGGCGTCACGCCGATCCCGGCGGCGAGCAGCACGGCCGCGCTGTCGTCTGGCGCGAGCGGGAAGTAATTCAGCGGCGCGCCGATCCGCAGCACGTCGCCTACCCGGATCGCATCGTGCACGTGCGCGGAGCCGCCGCTCGACGCCGGCTCGCGCTTGATCGCGATCTCGTACACGCCGCGCTCGACCGGATCGTTGCACAGCGAATACTTGCGCGTGAGCCCGTCGCGCAGATGCAGGTCGATATGCGCGCCGGCTTCGAACGCCGGCAGGGCGAGACCCGGCGCATCGCTGACGAGCCGCAGCGAAATCACGTCGCACGCGACGCGCTCGCGCGCAATCACGCGCGCGGCAAGCAGATCGTTTTCGATCATTGGATTCACCGTTCAGGAAAACTCACAGCAGCCCGATCAGCCGCCACCACAACGCATTGACCGGGATCACGAACACCACGCCCAGCAGCGCCGTCACGACGCAGTACCGGAGCACCGCACCCCGGTCCAGCTGCGCAAGCGCGTTGCCGAACACGACCGGCGGCGACTGGTACGGCAGGACCGTGGTCGCATAGCCCATCACCTGCGCGAGCAGGCCGGCCTTCAGGTGCAGCCCCTGCGCGAGCAGGCGCGACACGATCGGCACGTATAGCGCCGGTTCCGCATTCGACGTGACCGCGAAGCAGACGACGATCGACAGCGCGGTCAGCGCGAAGTACAAGAGCATCGGGCTGTCGCGCAGCGCGTCGAGCGCGAGCGTGTCCGGCACGCGCATGTCGAGATGGTTGACGAGCGCGGTCAGCCCGATGATCGCCGCGATGAACCACAGCAGGTCCATCTTCAGCGTCGCGGTGAAGCGCTCGAGGTGCGCGGGCGGCGACGTGCCGAAGTAGACGAGCACGAAGCCGAGCCCGACCCAGCCGGGCGCGATGCGATGCACGGCGTCGGTGAACCAGAACGCGAGCGTGATCGCCAGCAGCACGATCGCGTGCCATTCGCGGCGGCCGAGCGCGACGCGCGCCGCCGGTATCTCGACTTCGCCGACCGTATCCGCGAACAGCCACCAGGACGCGAGCACCAGCACCGCGCCGCGCACGATCACGCCGGCCGGAAAGAACAGCAGCAGATACTCGGAGAAGCGCAGATGCATCCCGTGCGACTGCTCGAGAATCCCCGCCATGATCACGTTCGGCAGGTTCGCGGGCAGCACCGCGGCAGCCAGCTCGTACGAGCCGACGATCACGAGCAGCAGGATGCCGCGCCGCCCGTTCGCGTGCGCGCCGAGCTTCACGACGTCGCAGTAGCCGATGGCGATCGGAATCAGGATCGCGATCCGCCCGAACGTCGACGGCATCACGAGCGACAGCAGGAAGCTCAGGATCGCGAATGCGAGCAGCGCCTTCAGATACGAGCCGCCGATCCGGCGCGCGAGCGCGATGCCGATCCGTTCGCTCAGGCCGCTCTCCTTCAGCGCGAAGCCGATCGCCGCGCCGCTGAACACGAGCCAGAACGCGCTCGACCCGAAGCCGGAGAAGATCTCGGCGGTGGGCACCGGCGTGCAGGTCGCCGCGAGGAAGAAAAACAGCAGCGACACCCACAGGCTCGCGACCGCGCCCGTCGCCCACAGCACGATGCAGGTGAACACAATCGCGACGATGCGTGCGTCGCCGGCCGACAGCGTGCCGCGCGCGCCGAGCGCGGCGACGCTCGCGAGCCCCGCCGCGAGCAGCTCGGCAGAGCGGAAGAGCACACGTCTG
>NZ_VWWG01000177.1:0-12891 GCF_011753085.1 Burkholderia sp. Tr-862 | reverse complement strand
CGTGCACGGGTTCGGCTGGGTGATGGTGTATGGCGCGGCCGGCGTGGCCGTGCTCGCGACCGCGAGCGCGGTGGCGTTCGCGCCGGCGCGGCGCAGGGCGGCGGTGTGTGAATGACGCCGTGCGGTGCGCGGCGCGATGCGCCGCTACCGCTGCGCGGCGACGATCGCCATCATCGGCCGGTCGCGTTCCTCGTCGAGCGCGGGCATCGCATCGACCTGTTCCGGCGTCGGCCCCCATTCGTCCAGGTGCGTGAGCGTGAAGCCGCTGCCGATCAGCAGGTTCACGAGCGTGCCGAGCGTGCGATGCTGCTTGACGACGCCCGGCGCGAGCCACTCGGTCACGCGTTCGCCTTCGCGCTGATAATCGTCGAGCGGCCACGAGCGGTTGCCGTGCGCATCGACGACGAAGCCTGGCCGGCGCGGCGCCGTGTAGATCGGATGCTCGATCGAGAATACGAGCCGCCCGCCTGGCACGAGCGTGCGGTGGATCGTGCGCAGCAGCGTGTCGAGATGCGCGACGTAGTGGAACGCGAGCGAGCTGTACGCGAGATCGAACGCGGTATCGGGCAGCGCGAGCGTTTCGAGGTCGGCGCGGCGGTACGTGATCGCCGGGTGCGCGGCCGTCGACGCCGCACGTTCGAGCATGCGTTCGGACACGTCGATACCCAGCACGCTCGCCGCGCCCTGTTCGGCCGCCCAGCGGCTGAACCAGCCATAGCCGCAGCCGAGGTCGAGCACGTTGGCGCCGCGCAGCGACGGTAGCAGCGCGCGTAGCGCGGGCCATTCGGGCGCACCGGCGAGCCCATGCACCGAGCGGTTCAGGCGGCTGTAGCCTTCGAAGAAGGCGGGATCGTCATAGATGTTCTGCGTCATGCGGCGAGCCTCGCGCAAATGCGGCGCGCGGTGCCGCGCAGCCGCCGGTTCCGCGAGCTTACGCGCCGTCGCCGCGTGCGTCGATCCTGCGTTGCGTGTCCGCGTCGAGGATCGCGCGGATCGCGCCGAACAGCGGCGCCGCATCGGTGTAGCGCCGGCCGTAGCCGAGATTGAACGCGTAGTCGAAGTCGGGCGGATTGCTGCCCTGGTTGTGCTGCAGGATCGTCTCCAGCTTGTCGAGCGCCTTCGCGGCGCGCGCTTCCGGTGATTCGGCCGCCTCGTATTCATCCCACAGCGCGACGATCTCGTCGCGCAGCGCGTGATCGAGCCCGGCCGTCAGCGTCAGCAGGTCGTCGCGTTCGTGCGTGCTTTTGTCCGGATGCGCGGCCTGCTCGATCGCGGGGATGTCGCCGTGCAGCGCTTCGCCGAGATCGTGGACGACGCACAGTTTCAGCAGTTTCGTCGTGTCGACGTTGGGCAGCGCATCGGCGAACACGAGCGCCATCAGGCAGAGACGCCAGCTGTGCTCCGCCGTGCTTTCGGGACGGCCCGTCGACGTGTGGCCGCTGCGCAGCACGTCTTTCAGGCGTTCGGCTTCGCGCAGGAAATCGAGCCGCGCGTGGATCGTGTCGAGGTTCATCGTCAGCGCAATGCGTGAATGGAGCCGTCAAGCGTACGCCGCACGGACGCGCTGCGTCCACGCATGAAATATGCGTGGCGCACCCGGCCCGGCAACTTGCACACGTGCTACAGCGTCTCGACGAGCCGCGCGGCGGAGCCGTCCGACAGCGTCATGCGCGTCCACCGGCAGGTGCTGCCGCGGATCGGCACGACGCGCGACGCATTGGTGCCGGTCGCGAATTCGACGCTCGGCGGTCCCGCGCGATCGTGCCAGCCGAGCGGGTCGAGCGCGGCTTCCATGCGGACGATTTCCGGCGACGCATAGCGCCACAGCGAGGTACCGAGCAACGTCGGCAGCGGCCGCGAGAACTCGGCCGCGCGCGACGGCGAGCAGGCGAGCAGACGGTGCGTGAGGTCGCACACGAGATGCATGCGGGCCGTGCTGCTCGCGATCAGCCGCGCGAGCGCGTGGTCGCCGGCCGAGTCGAGACGCGCGGCAAGCAGCCGCTCGGCCGTCGCGCGCTCGTCGGGCGACATCTGCTGGATGCCGGCTTCCCAGCGCGAGATCGTCGATTGCGCGACGCCGAACAGCTCGGCCGCGTGGCTCTGCTTCACGCGGCGCAGCGTGCGCCAGCGCTTGAGTTGCGGGCCGAGCGGCGGTGTGTGAAGCGGCGAGGTCGTCATGTCGATGCTCCGGTTTGCGTTCGTGGTGCGAGCGCGTGCATGGCCGGCGAGCGTCGCAGTCGGCCGCGGCCGTTACATGATCCGCAGGCCGCCGTTCGCCTCGATCGCGATGACCGCGATCGGCAAGAGTACGATGCCGCCCAGCACGAGCACGCCGTCGGCGGCGACCGTGACCGGCGTCGCGAGGATCCGCAAGCCCATGCCGACCACGGACGGCGATTCCCTGACATACACGTTGTACGGCTGGTTGAAGGCTTGTGCCGCGTTGTCCTTGTCCTTGGCCTTGTCGGCGAAACCGTCGGTCGAGTAGCGCTTGCCGCCGATGTCGCCTTCGAGCACGAGCCCGGCCCGCGCGGCGGTGAAGCCGTCGGCGGTCGCGGCCTGTTGATCGTCCGCCGATGCGTCCTTCGGCAACACGATCCGGTAGTGGCCGGTCACGCCGCTGCCGTTCCCATGAAAGTCGGTGAACGCGGTGTGCAGCGACTTCCGGTAGCCGGACTGCAGCACGGGCCGCAGCGAGGCTGGCAGATCGAAGATGTAATGGTAATCCCGGCCGAGGACGACGAGTTTCTTGCCGTCTTCGGTAATCATGAACGCGGACACCCGTTCGTAGTACCAGCTGTCCTTGTACAGCTTCGGCGTGAAGCAGCCGGACAGCGGGAGGCTGGCCGCAGCCATGCCGGCGGCCAGCAGGCGCCGGCGCGTGATCGAAATGCGCATTTCTTGTTGTTCCGTCTTTGCGGTTTAAGGTGGCTTTCGCCCTCGGAGCGGCGATTCTCGCGTATCCGGCGCGCGTTGTCGAACGGGAAATCCGCCGCGGCAACGCTGCCGATCGTGCCGTCTCCCTCGCCATGCCGTGGCGTCCGACGCAGCCGGAAAAGGTTTCGACAGGCTTTCAACCAGCTCTGCCATATCTTATTATTCGGCCAGAGCGGCGCGCGCCGGCCGCCATCGGTCATGTCGACGCATGACGCGCCGGCCAGCATGCCCCGCCTCCCGGCTTGCGCATCGCACGACGCGCGGTCGGCACGACAGGAGACGCGTCGCCATCGCGTATCCCGAAAAAAATGATACGAGGGCGCAATGGTACGACTGGTCTTGCTGCTGCTGGGCATCGAATATCTGCGAACGCGTTGGCGCGGGCTGACCGTGCTGGGCTGGCTGTGGGTCGTCGCGGGCGTCGGCATCTTCATCGACGCGCTCGACGGCGCGCTGCATTTTCCGATCGAACTGTTCGCGTGGCTGTTCATGATCGAGGGGCTCGCGACGCTCGCGGTGGCCGGCAGCGGTGTCGGCGGGCAGCGCATCCTGCGCTACGTGAAGGGCATCGCGGTCGTGGTGGCCGCCGGGCTCGTGTTCGCGGGCCATCATCACGGCCACTTCCTGCTGTCGATGATCTTCGGCACGCTGTTCCTCGTCGACGGGCTGCTGCAGTGCACGTCCGCATGGATGGTCCGTTACCGGCGCTGGAACGTCGCATTCGCATGGGGCGTCGTCGAGATCCTGCTCGCGATCTTCTTCTACCAGCCGTACCCGACCCACTATGCGGGCACCGTGCCGTACTGCCTCGGCCTGCTGCTGATGTTCGGCGGGATGCACATGCTGAGCCTCGCCGCACGCGTGCGGCGGCTCACGCGCAACCCCGCGTTCGTGACGTCGCCGGCGCCAGCAATCGTGCCCGACATCGACGCGGCGCCCGACGTCCCGCGCTTTACGCAATCCGAATGGGACGGCCCGCCGGCCGATCACGAGCGCGCGCTCACCGTGCACGTGTGGACGCCGACCGGCACGTCGAAGGCCGAAGCGCAGCGCTACCCGGTGATCGACCGCTACATCGCGGCGGTGGACGTCAACGGCGTGATCTCGACCGGCCATGCGGCGCTGGAGTCGCCCGAGGGCATCTACATCAGCCTGTATCCGGCCGTCGAAATCGATCGTTCTCCGGACGAATTCACGCGGCTCCTGCGCGCGACGCGCGAGAACGACGTGCCCGGGTTGTTCCAGCCCGACTATGCGACGGAATCGAAGGCGTGGTGTCCGTCGACCGTGCGCGTACGGATCCGCAACTACGATCCGGTGAAGCTGGACGCCTTCTGGGCGTCGTACCGGCAGACCGTGACGTACAACCTCACGCACCGCAACTGCTCGAGCACCGTGTCGAACGCGCTCGAAGCGGCACTCGACGGCGCGGTGTGGCGGCTCAAGGGAGAGCGGGCAGGGTGGGGCGCGTTCGTCCGGCTGCTGCTCACGCCCGAGCTGTGGGTCGCCGCGCAAATCCGCAAGCGCGCGGTGACGATGGCCTGGACGCCCGGGCTCACGCTCGACTATGCGCGGGCGCTCAGCATGCTCGCCGATCCGCGGCCGTTCGCGTGGTGGAAGGTCGCGCGCTCGGCCGTAAGGGCGATCATCGCGTCGCGCCGGGCGTGGCGTGAGCAGGACAGCGCGGCGCTGTCGACGGGTGGATCGGAAGCCGCGTCGGCGAAATAATCGCGTGGCGCCGCGCTGACGCTTCGATCAGCGAATCGGCACACATCGGCGCTGCGCCACGTCACGAATTCCTTGGTCCACCTTCATATTGATGCCATGTTGCGTCGGCAACAATCGCGGGCAGACATTCGACAATCTTGCGGCGCATCCCGCGACCGCAAGCCTTTTCCGAGGAAACGCCATGCTCAAGACGCTCGCCCGCGCCGCGGCCGCACTCGCCGTCGCATCCGCCTCGCTGCACGCCACCGCGCAGACCAGCTACGACTACCTGTTGCTCGCGGCTTCGTGGGAGCCCGGCTTTTGCGCGTCGCACGATACGCCGGAATGTACGAACCTCGCCGGCACGTATGCGGCGACGAGCCTGTCGCTGCATGGCCTGTGGCCGAACCGGTATGACGGCAACCAGCCGTTCTACTGCGGCGTGCCGCAGAGCGACATCGATCTCGACAACGCGCACCAGTGGTGCAGCATGGATGCGTATCCGGTGAGCACCGCGACCCGCAACACGCTGTCGACCTACATGCCGGGCGTGGCGTCGTGCCTCGACAAGCACGAATGGTTCAAGCACGGCACCTGCTCGAATTCGGCCACGCCGGACGCCTACTGGAACCAGGCGGCCGGCATGATCAGCCGGCTCGGCAACACGTCGTTCAACGCGTTCCTGCAGGCGAACGCGGGCAAGACGGTGACGCGCAACCAGTTGCTGTCCGCGTTCGAGGGCGCATTCGGCAGCAACACGCGCAGCGCGGTGTCGCTGAAGTGCACGAAGACCAACGGCGTCAGCTATTTCACGGAAGCGTGGATCGCGGTGAAGACGACCGCGACTTCGCAGTTTCCGAGCGCGGCGTCGCTCGTGACGGACGGCAATACGCAGGGCACGTGTCCGACCTCGGGCGTGTATATCGCGAAGTAACGCACGAAGTCACGCAGGATGCGCCGGCCGGGAGCGTTCCGGCCGGCGCGGCTTGGGCATTGCGCGTCTACGCGAGCAAGTGCAACGCATCGTCGAGCGACAGCACCGTGGTGCGCGTCTCGAACGCCGTTGCAAACAGATGCTCGTGCACGACCTGATCCGGGTCGTAGCAGCAGTCCTTCACCGTATACAGCCGGAAATCCGCATCGCTTGCGTGCGCAACCGACGACAGCACGACGCCGGTCGACGCAATCCCGACCAGGATCAGCGTATCGATACCCTGCGCGACGAGCCGCGCCTGCAGGTCGGTGCCGAAGAACACGCTTGCGCGATGCGCGGCGATCAGCGGCTCGCTGTCCAGCCGGCCAAGCTCCGGGCACGGGCCGTCGTCGACGAACAGGCCGAGCTGCTTGATCCCCTGGCCGTTCTTGTTGCGCGGACTGACTTCCGGATAGCCGGGGCTGAAGCGGAGATTGGCGAAACAGACGTGGACGCCGCCGGCCCGCGCCGCATCGCACAGCTTGCGCGTGTTGGCGAGCAGGGTAGGCGCGACCGACGGAAAGAGCCCGAGGATGTCGGTCTGATAGTGCATGACGACCAGCGCGGTTTGCGCGGGCACGATCGGCGGAATCGGCGCCTGTGTGCGGGTGTCCGTGCCTGCGTGGTGAGTGGCTGCGCGATCTGAAGCGTGTTCCGGTTGCATGACTGATGCTCTCCCAAAAGTCACTTCGGTGGGTTCGGAAAATCGACCGCTGCGTGGATGTCGTCGACCATTCTAGTGCCAGCGTGCTGGAAAACGGGCCGGCAAGAAACGGGTTCGTCGCCGGGCGTCCCGGTACGGACATTTGCGTCAGGTCGCGATGCCGCGCGTGCTGAACAGCGTGGAGATCAGATCGATCTGATCCAGTCGGTTAATCCACCATTTCAATGCGCGTCCTGTCTTGTCCTCACGCCAGCCGAGGTAGCAGGTTGTATGGTCCCGCACGCCGGTTACGCGCCGCTCGACAAGCTTTCCCTGACGGATCGGCTCCTCGACGACGGGCGCGGGCAGCATGCCGACGGCCATGCCTTCGCAAAGGAGGTCAAGTTTGGCGGCCAGGGTCGGCACGACGATGACCGGTTGTCCGTCATGAATCGCCACCGATCTCGGTTCGAGGGCGCGCGACGTGTCGCTGATGACGACGCCGCGATGACTGGAAATCGTGCCGCTGTCGAGCGGTTGTTCGACGGCGGCGAGCGGGTGATGCGGCGCCACGACGAAAACATGGCGCAACAGGCCGATCGGCTTTGCCGCGACGTTCGGCGCGTGTGGCGGCTCCCCCGCGGCACCGATCGCGATATCCGCCCGCCCCGTCACGAGCGCGTCCCATACGCCGCCGAGCACTTCGGTCGATAGACGCAGCCGTGTGGTCATTTCCATGTCATAGAAGGCACGCACGTGCGGCCACAACGACGGGAGCGGAAGAATCTCGTCGAGGCACAGTCTGAGCTCGACCTCCCAACCCGCATGGACACCCCGAACTTTGCTTTCCAGCTCCCGCCCCGTCTGGAGCAGACGACGACCCTCCTCTACGAGCAGTCGTCCCGCCTCGGTCAGCTGCGCACGTCGCCCACTGCGATCGAACAGGGTGACGCCGAGATCGCTCTCTGCCTTTTGCATCAGATAGGTCAATGCAGACGGTACGCGATGAATCAGCACGGCTGCTTCCGCGAACGTGCCCGCGCGATCGATGGCATCGAGCGCCTCCAGAACTTCAAACGACAACTTCAAAACGATTACCTTTTAGATGGGCCGCTGATCGTCGGCGCAGGAGGCGGGGCGCCAATGGGAGCGGTCAGGCTCGCGGCCGCTTGGCACGGCCGGCAGCTTGGGTCAGTGGTCTGCGGGGGGCGCCACTTTGGCAGCCGCGACGACGCTTTTCTGAATTGCGCCTAACTTCGCCTCTTCAAAAAATCGACCGCCCCGTATACGTCGTCAACCACTCCAGCGCCAACGTCCCCGCCAGCGAGTTTCCGTTCGCGTCGAGCCCCGGCGCCCACACGCACACGGCCATTTCGCCCGGCAGCACCGCGACGATCCCGCCGCCGACGCCGCTTTTCGCGGGCAGGCCGACGCGATAGACGAAGTCGCCCGCCGCATCGTAGGTGCCGCAGGTCAGCATCAGCGCCGACAGCCGCTTCGCCGAACTCGCATCGACGATCCGCTCGCCGGTGACGGGCGCGACGCCGCCGTTCGCGAGAAACAGCGCAGCTTGTGCGAGCTCGACGCAGTTCATCGTGATCGCGCACTGGCGGCAGTACGCGTCGACCACCGTGTCGGGCGGCATCTGCATGTTGCCGAAGCTCGCCATGAAATGCGCCATCGCGCGGTTGCGTTCCGCGTGCTGGAACTCCGACAGCGCGACGCGCGAATCGTAGTCGAGATCGGTCGGGCCGATCAGCCGCCGCACGAATTCGACGAGCGCGGTCTCGGCCTTGACGAAGCGGCGGCACAGCACGTCGGTGACGACCAGCGCGCCGGCGTTGATGAACGGGTTGCGCGGCTTGCCGCGCTCGCTTTCGAGCTGAACCAGCGAGTTGAACGCGGTGCCGGACGGCTCGCGGCCGACCCGTTCCCACAGCGCGTCGCCCAGCAATTGGAACGCGAGCGTGCACGCGAACAGCTTCGAGATGCTCTGGATCGAGAAGCGCTCGTGCGCGTCGCCGATCGTGTAAACGTTTCCGTCGAGCGTCACGACGGCCATCCCGAACTTGTCGGCCGGCACCTTCGCGAGCTCGGGAATGTAGTCGGCGACGCGCCCTTGCCCGATCCAGGGGGCGAGTTCGGTATGGATGCGTTGGAGGATCGGCTGGTAGTTCATCACGTGAGGCAGGGCGGGCGCGGGGCCCGGTTTCCAGGGAGCCCGTATGGAACCGTTTCGGCGCCGGTTCGTCAAGCGCGGCAGCCATCGCACCCTTATTTTTCAGATCTCCAAACGGGCAATCGGCGGGCGCAGTATCATGCGGTACGTTTCGGCCGCTGGCCGGCAGCGGGCGCAAGCCTGTCGCCGCGGCGGTCCCCCCGTATGATCCGACCGTTGCCCATGTCTTTTCGCATCCTGCTCGTCGAAGACGACACCCGCCTGTCCACGCTGATCGCCGGCTACCTGCGCAAGAACGACTACGAAGTCGACACTGTGCTGCATGGTGACGCCGCGGTGCCGGCGATCCTGTCCATGCGCCCGGATCTCGTCATTCTCGACGTGAACCTGCCGGGCAAGGACGGCTTCGAGATCTGCCGCGAAGCGCGCAAGCAGTACGACGGCGTGATCATCATGGTGACGGCGCGCGACGAGCCGTTCGACGAACTGCTCGGCCTCGAATTCGGCGCCGACGACTACGTGCACAAGCCGGTCGAGCCGCGCATCCTGCTCGCGCGGATCAAGGCGCAGCTGCGCCGCGTCCCGGCGCGCGCGGCCGAAGGCCCCGCGGCGCAGCCGGAGCGCTATACGTTCGGCCAGTTCTCGATCGACCGCACCGACCGCTCGGTCGTGCTGCCCGGCGGCGGCTCGCCCGACCTCACGTCGGCCGAGTTCGACCTGCTGTGGGTGCTGGTGTGCCATGCGGGAGAGGTCGTCAGCCGCGACGACCTGATGCTGCAATTGCGCGGCGTCGAGTTCGACGGCCTCGACCGCACGATCGACGGGCGCATCTCGAAGCTGCGCCGCAAGCTGCACGACGATGCGGGCAACCCGCAGCGGATCAAGACGATCCGCAGCAAGGGTTACCAGTTCAGTAAGCATGCGTGGGAATGACGCCGCCCCGGCGCGACGCCGCCGGCCGCCGCATCCCCGCCTCGCACGATAGCCGGAAGCCGCGATGATCCGACGCACGCCTTCGCACCCCGATGCACCGCCGCTCTCGACGCTGCGCTATGTCAAATGGCGCTGGCTGCATTTCCGCCGCGCATGGACCGACACGCGCGCCGACCGCATTCCGAGCTGGTCGCGCCTGTACGTGCGCACCTACCTGCATCTGCTCGGCCTCGTGCTGCTGACCGCGCTCGTGCCGGCGCTCGCGCTGTGCGTCGTGTTGTCGCCGGAAGTCGTGTGGCACGCGTTCGACGCGCTGCCCGGCGACATCTGGATCGTGCTCGCGTTCATATTCGCCGCGCCCGCGCTCGCCGCGTATCGGTGGATGCGGCCGGTCTGGTCGGATCTGGTGATGGTGCGCGAGCGCGCGATCGACTTCACCGGCGGGCGCTTCAACACGCGCGCGCGGGAATCGCACAGCGTGATCATCGGCCCGCTCGCGCGCACGCTGAATGCGCTCGCGATGCGCATGGAACGGCTGATCGCCGCGCAGCGCGACCTGACGAACGGCATCTCGCACGAGCTGCGCACGCCGCTCGCGCGCGTGCGCTTCGCGCTCGAGATGCTGCGCGAACCGGGCTCCGCCGCCGAATATCACGGGGCGCTGGAGAGCATCGCGCAGGACGTGACCGAGCTCGAGGAGCTGATCGACATGAGCCTCACGTATGCGCGGCTCGAATACAGCTCGCTGCAGTCGAACCTCGAACTGACCGCGCCGGTCGCGTGGTTCGAGCACCAGGTCAGCGATGCGCAGCTGCTGTATCCGGAGCGCGCGATCGAGTCGCGCATCGCGATCGCGTCGGACCTGCGCGTGAAAATGGACCGGCGGCTGATGTCGTATGCGATGCGCAACCTGCTGCGCAATGCGAGCAAGTATGCGAAAGCGCAGATCGTGGTCGGCATCTCGATCGAGCACGGCAACATCGCGATCTTCGTCGAGGACGACGGCCCGGGCGTGCCGGAAGACGAACGCGAGCGGATCTTCGACGCGTTCGTGCGCCTCGACCGCCGCACCGGCGGCTACGGGCTCGGCCTCGCGATCACGCGGCAGGTGCTCCATGCGCACAACGGCCGGATCGCGGTCGTCGACCCGGTCGAACTCGGCGGCGCGCGCTTCGAGATCAGCTGGCCGATCTGACCGCCCGGCCGGCGCGGCCGGCCAACGGGGTCGCCACGCCGCAGGACCTCCGCGGAGGCCGCCGCACGTGACGGTCAATACGTGCGGCCGAGCTGCAGGTAGATGTTGCGCCGCCCGCCCGGCGCGAGCGCGACGCCCATGTACAGCGGACCGAACGCGGTCGACAGGCTCGTGAAGAACGTATAGCTCTGCTTGAGCGCGCCACCGCCCACCTGCACGCCGCTCGACCACACGTTGCCGACTTCCGCGCTGGCGCCCACCGACAGCGCCTTGATCGGCGACGCGTTGAACGTCGCCAGCTGGTTCATGTAAGTCACGTTCCCGTAAGCGAGTTCGTTGCCGGTCAACTGGTCGGCCGCATACGCGGCCAGATGCTGGAAGCCGCCGAGCGTGAAGTTGAACGCGTTGATCAGGTTGGTGCCGCCGATGCTCTTGCCGCCCTCGACCGTGGCGCTGACACTGTGCCGGCCGAACTGCTGCGCGATCATCGCCTTGCCGTAGAGCTCGGTGTAAGGCGTGTTCGACGTATCGGCGAGGTTCGCCGCGGACTGGCTGTTGTGCGACCACAGCGAGCGTTCGACACGGAATTCGCCGTAGTAGCCCTTGCGCGGGAACATCGGATCGTCGAGCTGATCGATGACGAGCCGCGCGCGCGCGGTCAGCGCCTGCGACGTGAAGCTCGGCCAGATCAGCGTCGAGCTGCCGTCATCGGTCGGGAACGGCAGGTTGTAGTTCGGTGAGCCGTGCCCGGTCGCGTAGCCGATGCCCATCCGGAAATCGCCGAGCCGGCCGATCGGCAACCCGAAGTCGATCCCGGTGCGTGCCGTCTGCATCAAATACTGGTTCAGTTTCACCTCGCCGCTGTCGTCGTACAGGTTCACGTAGCGACGCTGATATTCCGCATAGGGCGAAATGTAGAGGCCGTACGCGGCCGGCAACGGCTGGCGCAATTCGACGCGCGCCGACAGCAGGTCGCTGCCGATCGTCGTATCCGCGCGGAACTCGAGCCCCGATTCGGTGAGCCACGGCCGCCGGTAGCCGACGTGCAGGCGGAAGCCGCCTTCGTCGGTCGAACTGCTCGACATCCCGACGCCGAACAGCAGGAAATTCGGCCCCCAGTATTTCTCGCGCGCATCGATCACGAGCACGTTCTCGTCGCCGTGGCTCACGATCTGCTGCGTCACGCTCTCGAAATTGCCGCCGGTCGTCAGCCCGAGCAGGTCCTGGCTGACGGTCGCCGGATCGTAGGTGTCGCCCGGTTTCACGTGCAGCGCGTCGCTGACGACCCGCTTGGGGATGCCGCCGGTCGTCTTGATCTCGATGCGCGTGATGCGGATCGGCGGCGGCAGCGGCTGCGCATGCGCGGCCCGGTAGGCCGCGTACTGTTCCGGCGTGAGCGCGAAGCGCTTGAGCCGTGGCAGCGCCGCGGTCGCGGCGGCCGCGCCGGCGGCGATCGCCTGCTTCGCGTTCTGGAAATCGGTGAACGCGAGCGCGCCGAGGTCTGGCGTGAGCAGCACGTCCTGCGCGGCGAGCTGCTGGCGCTGCGACGTCACGTTCTGGCGGATCAGGATGCCGACCATCTGCTGCATCACGTCGGCCGGCGACGCGAGCGCGTCGAGCGGACGCAGCGGCGAGCCGATGTCGACGGCGATCACGACCTTCGCACCCATGCGCCGCGCGGTGTCGACCGGCAGGTTGCTGACGAGCCCGCCGTCGACGAGCGCGCGGCCGTTGATCTCGGCCGGCGCGAACAGGCCGGGCATCGCCATGCTCGCGCGGATCGCGAGCGGCAGCGAGCCGTGGTCCAGCACCACCATCTGGCCCGTCTGCAGGTCGGTCGCGACCGCGCGATACGGGATCGGCAACTGGTCGAACGGCTGGTTGGTCGGCACGGCGGCCGTCCAGTTCGCGAGCAGCGCCTGCAGCCGGTTGCCCTGTACGAGGCCGACCGGCGCCTTCACGCCTTTCTTGCCGAAGCCGAGCGTCAGGCTGTTGATGTACAGGCGCTCGTCCTCGCGGCTGCTTTGCGGCAGGTCCGCGCGGTCGGTCACGTCGAATGCGATGTCGGCCAGGTTCACCTCGGACAGCCGCTTTTGCATCTCGTCGGCGGCCATGCCGCTCGCATACAGGCCGCCGACCACGGCGCCCATGCTGGTGCCGGCGATGCAGTCGATCGGGATGCGGTTCTCCTCGAGCATGCACGTGAGCGGCCGCGATCGCGCGCTGCTCGACGCAACGCTCGCGCAGGTGGCGGCCCAGGCCGGCGCGCGCACGGACGGTCGCGCAGCGCTGCAGATCGCGCCGATCGACACCGGGCTCGAAGA
>NZ_VWWG01000176.1:0-12766 GCF_011753085.1 Burkholderia sp. Tr-862 | reverse complement strand
CAGGCGCTTGAGCGGCTGGATCGGCGTCGGGCCGAACGTGAGCGGATAACGGGGAAAGCGTTGCAGGTTCATCGACAAGCTCCGGATAGCGGTGGGCGGAAGATCGGACCGTTCGGGCGCGGCCGGCATGCCGGCCGCGAAGGCGTTTCCGCATCTGGTGAGCCTGCAGAAGATCGGCCTGCTGAGCCGCGACGATGCCGGCTGCTTCGGCGGCGGCCCGCTCGGCCAGGCGCTCGGCCTGATCGCGATGCAGCGCGTGTCGCCGACGCGCGACGCCGAAGCGGAGATCGTCGCGCTGGCGGCCGCGACCGACATGAGCGTCGCCGCGGCGACTCTCGGGCCGCTCGGGCCGACCGTGATCCGCCTCGAGGAATCGGCGCGGCCGCAGCATGTGAGCCTGCAGGTCGGCACGGTGATGTCGCTCGTGAATACGGCGATCGGGCGGATCTTCGCGGCCGGCATGTCCGACGACGTGCTGGCCGGCCTCCTGGCCGACGAGCCGGTGCGCCTCGCCGGCGGCGCGATGGAGGTCGACGATGCGTTCCGCGCGCGGCTCGCGGCGATCCGCACGGACGAACTCGATTTCGCGTTCGACGCGCCGGTGCCAGGGATCGGGACGATCGCCGCGCCCGTGTTCGATCACACCGGCAGCATCCGGCTCGTGATCGCGATCATCGGCTCGTCGCGTGGCTTCCCGCGCGGGCCGGACAGCGCGCTCGCACATACGCTGCTCGCCGCGACGCGCCGCCTGTCATGGCGATTCGGGTGGATCGGCGAGTCATCGTCGCCCTGACGTCCCTTCCTGTTCCTCATTGCGAGGCCTTGCTCGCCGCGGCCTCGCCACGTCTGTCCACTGTGTAACGACGATGACGGACGCGGCTCATGTTGCGCAGCAGCAACATAAATTGTCAGTAATTCTCATATAACGAAATCGCATTTCACAAAGCGGCGACGCTCCTCTATGATTAGGGTTATCCCTAACTCGCCACCTATACGGGGCTTCGTCATGCAAACGTCTAACATCTCCGACCGTTCCACCCAATCCGCTGGCTGGCTCGCACGTATTGGCGAACTGCTTGCAGAAGCATGGGCACTGCACCTCGAGAACTGCGAAGTCATCGCTCAAGCGCACGCACGCCTGCCGCGCTAAACGCAGCGACTGGCCGCCGGCCGGCGGCATGATGTCCGACTGATCCGCTTGCCGGGACGCGCGCCCAAAGGCCGCCGCGTCCGGCATCGGTGTTCCGACGGATATCGTAGAAAGGGCCGATTGGCCCGATATGAGTGATGCGCTCACGCGATGCGGGCGCTGTGATGCGGATGCCGGCGCCGAGTGTGTCGGCACGGAAGATTCATCCGTTTTCCCGCCCTGCTCGAATTTCCCGCCTGCATCCGGCTCCGGGCCGCGCACATTGGCCGCGACAGCCCGAATACCGCCCTTCCTCAACGCAACCGCGATCTCATCCTTACGATGACGCGCGGCCACGTCTTCGCCGTCGTCACACCTGAATCGACGGCACGTCCTTCATGCACCGCAGCGCGAACATCGAGCGGCTGTGGCGAATGCTCGAAATCCGGTACAGCTTCTCGCGCAGGAAGCGCTCGTAGCCGGCCGTCCCGTCCACCGCGACCTTGATCCAGTAGTCGTATTCGCCCGACACCAGGTAGGCCTCGAGCACTTCGGGCAGCGCCGCGAGTTCGGCGCCGAAGCGCGCGAGCGCGTCGTCTTCGTGGCGATCGAGCGTGACTTCGAGGATCACGATATCCGCGTAGCCGAGCATGCGCTGGTTGACCAGCGCGACGTAGCCGTCGATGTAGCCGTCGAGTTCGAGCTGCCGCGTGCGGTTCCAGCACGCGGTGGTCGACATGCCGATCTGTTCGGCCAGTTCGGCGTTCGACAGTCGCGCATTTTTTTGCAGTGCACCGAGGATCTTGCGGTCCTGGTTGTCGAGGGTTTTCGGCGTGCGTTCGCGGGTAGCCATGGCGAGAAGAATCTTCTACTTGAAATCCGCATTCTAGCTGAACAGGATTCCGGTTTCGGCTCCCTTTTGCTGGAAAACAGGAAGCCTTTTAACCGGCCGGCTTGATACATTTTCTCCATGCCTGTTGTCCGGCACGCTCCCCGCGACAACCCCTTCGCAGCGGGACGCCTGGCCGCAATCACGAGTTGCGGCGCCGGACACGCAGGCATGCGATTGCCCGCCACCCGCGCGCCTATCCGGCGGCCGGGCCGGCGCCCGACTCCCCGTTCCCGTCCTTCCCGTCATGTCGTTCAGGCTTTATCTGTCGTTCCTCGCTGCATCCATCGTCCTCATCTACGCCCCCGGCCCCGTCAACCTCCTCACGATGAACCAGGCGCTGCGCGCCGGCTGGCGCCGTGCGCTGCCGTGCGTGTGGGGCGGCACGCTCGCCGTGCTGCTGCAACTCGCGCTCACCGCGCTGTGCCTGAATTCGCTGGTCCATCTCGACGAGCGCGCGCTGACCGTGCTGCGCTGGGCCGGCGCCGCGTACCTCGTGTGGCTCGGCTGCAAGCAATGGCTCAGCCGTGCGCCGGCAACCGCACCCGCCGCACCCGCCGCATCGGCGGAAACGGGCATCGCCGCACCCGACACCGGCCGCGCACTGTTCTGGCGCGGCGTCGCGACCTCCGGCCTGAACCCGAAGACGCTGCTGTTCTTCCCGTCGTTCTTTCCGCAGTTCATCGTCCCGAACGCCGACTGGAGCCTGAACGCGCAATTCCTGCTGCTCGCGACGACCTTTGCGCTGCTGTTCGCGGGCGGGGTCGCGTCGATGGCGCTGTTCTCGCACCGGCTGAGCCGGGCGCTGCGGCGGCCGGCACGGATGCGTGCGATGAACCGCGTGACGGGCGGGCTGCTGGTCGGAATGGGCGCGATCATGGTCGGCTGGAACTGAGCGGACGCCCGGTACCGGCCGATCGATCCACAACCCACGGCCGGTACAATCGCGCGATGTCCGAACTGCTCACCTACGGCGGCCTGTTCGCCGTGTCGATGGTCGCCGCGACCCTCTTGCCGCTCCAGTCCGAAGCCGTGCTTGCCGGCCTGCTGCTCGCCGGGCGCGAGCCCGTGTGGGCGCTGCTGCTCGTCGCGAGCGTCGGCAACGTCGCGGGCTCGGTGATCAACTGGGCCCTCGGCCGCGGCATCGAGCACTTCCGCGACCGCCGCTGGTTTCCCATCAAGCCGGCCGCGCTCGCGCGCGCCGAACGCTGGTACGCGCGCTACGGCCGCTGGTCATTGCTGCTGAGCTGGGCGCCGGTGATCGGCGATCCGCTGACGATGATCGCCGGCGTGCTGCGCGAGCCGCTGCCGGGCTTCCTCGCGATCGTGACGATCGCGAAAGTCGGCCGCTATCTGGCCGTCGCATGGCTCGTGACGCACTGACATTCGCCGCTCCTTTGCGCGCCGGCCGGGCCGCCATCGATGACACCGCGCTAAAGATTTCGCGAAAGTTGCCGTATTAAGCAGACGACTAGCGGTGACGCGTGCGTTCCGCCCCTTCTCACTCCCCACTCAGGATGCTTCATGAGATTGACCCAATTGGGCCGGGTGAGCGTCGGCGCGCGTCTGGCCGCGCTGGCGTGCGCGCTCGTCGCCCTGCTGTTTACCGTGTTCGCGTGGACGCTCGCCCATTTCGCCGGCCAGCAGCTTGCTGAAGAAGCGCACCTGCGGATCGTCGACAAGGAGCAGTCGATCCGCGCAATGGTCGACCTGTTCGACAAGGCGCTGACCGCCGAGGCCAACCGCTCGATGTCGCTGTTCGCGAGCTTCCTGCCGGCCGATTTCTCGCTCGACCCGGCGCGCACGGTCGACATCGGCGGCGTTCCCGCGCCGACCCTCTTCGCGGGCGGCCAGCCGCTCGACCTCGATTACGCGATTCCCGACCAGTTCCTGAAGAAAAGCGGCGCGATCGCGACGATCTTCGCGCGCGACGGCGACGACTTCGTGCGCATCACGACATCGCTGAAGAAGCAGGACGGCGCACGCGCCGTCGGCACGAAGCTCGACCGCGCCGGCCCCGCGTATGCGCCGCTCGTCGCCGGCCGCAGCTACACGGGCCTCGCGAAGCTGTTCGGCCGGCCGTACATCACGCAGTACAAGCCGGTGACCGACGCAACCGGCCGCGTGATCGGCGCGCTGTTCGTCGGTCTCGACATCGGCACCGAGCTCAAGCTCGTCGAAGACGGCATCCGCTCGCTGAAAATCGGCGACAACGGCTACTACTTCGTGCTCGATGCGTCGCAGGGGCCGTCGCGCGGCACCTTCGTCGTGCACCCCGATGCGGCCGGCCAACCCGCCGACGACAAGCGCGCCCCCTATGCACAGATGCTCGCGGCCGGCGAGGGCCGGCTCGCGTACACGTCGACCGACCCGGCCGCGCACGATGGCGGGCCCACCGCGAAATTCGTGTCGTTCACGACGATTCCGCAGTGGCAATGGCTCGTCGGCGGCATCGCGCTCGACGACGAGTTGCTCGCCACCATGCGCGCCACCCGCAACCGCTTCCTGATGATCGGCGCCGTGCTCGTCGCGGCGTTCGCGACGCTGTTCGTCATCGTCGTGCGCCGGGTAGTGAGCCGGCCGCTGGAAGCCGCCGCACGGGCCTCCGAGCGCTATGCGGCGGGCGACCTCAGCGTGCGCATCCGCGACGGCGCGGCCGCGCACGGCAGCGCGGGCAACGACGAGATCGGCCGGCTCGTGCAGGCGGTCGACGGGATCGGCGACGGCCTCGCGCGAATCGTCGCGCAGGTGCGCAACAGCTCGGCCGACATCGCGCACGGCACGGTCGGCATCGCGGCCGGCAGCGGCGACATCGCCGCGCGGATCGCGACGCAGGCGAGCAGCGTCGAACAGACGGCCGCCAGCATGGAGCAGATCACCGCCGCCGTGCAGCAGAGCGCCGAGCATGCGGCGCAAGCCAACGCGCTGGTCGCGGACGCATCGGCCGCCGCGACGAACGGCGACGCCGCGGTACAGCGCGTGGTCGCGACGATGGACGACATCGGCCGCGCGACGCGCCGGATCGCCGAGATCACCGGCGCGATCGAAGGCATCGCGTTCCAGACCAACATCCTCGCGCTGAACGCGGCCGTCGAGGCCGCGCGCGCAGGCGAGCACGGCAAGGGCTTCGCGGTGGTCGCGGCCGAGGTGCGCGCGCTCGCGCAGCGCAGCGCGGCCGCGGTCAAGGAGATCGATGCGCTGAGCACCGAATCGTCGACGACCGTCGAACAGGGTTACCGGATCGCGGACGCCGCGCGCGGCACGATGCGCGACATCGTCGCGCGGGTCGACCAGGTCCGTACGCTGATCGGCGAGATCAGCGCCGCATCGCGCGAGCAATCGACCGGCATCGAGCAGGTGAACCTGGCCGTCACGCAGATCGGCGAGGCGACCCAGCAGAACGCGACGCTGATTGCGGATGCCGAACGCGCGGCCGTCGCGCTGCGCGACCAGGCCGCGCAACTGTCGGACGCGGTCAGCGTGTTCCGGCTCGAACGCGACGCTTGATGGACAACGGGCGATGGACGATCGGCCGCCGCCGGTGCCCCGACTACTTCTTGTCGCCCGCCAGGTCGATCGCCTTGTCCGATCCGACTGCGTTGCGCAGCTGGAATTTCTGGATCTTGCCGGTCGACGTCTTCGGCAGCTCGCCGAAGCGCACGGCCTTCGGCACCTTGAACCCCGCGAGCAGCTGCTTGCAGTGCGCGATGATCTCCTCCTCGGTCGCGCTCGCGCCGTCGCGCAGCTCGACGAACGCGCACGGCACCTCGCCCCACTTCGGGTCGGGCATCGCAACCACCGCCGCGACCGCGACGGCCGGATGCCGGTACAGCGCATCCTCGACCTCGATGCTCGAGATGTTCTCGCCGCCGGAAATGATGATGTCCTTGCGGCGATCCTTGATGCGGATATAGCCGTCCGGCGTCAGCACGCCCAGATCGCCCGTATGGAACCAGCCGCCGTGGAACGCCTCGTCGGTGGCCTTCGGATTCTTCAGGTAGCCCTTCATGCAGATGTTGCCGCGGAACATGATCTCGCCGAGCGTCTCGCCGTCGGCCGGCACCGGCGCCATCGTGTCCGGGTCGAGCACCGTCGCACCCGCTTCCAGGTGATAGCGCACGCCCTGCCGCGCATTGAGGCGCGCGCGTTCGTCGTCGGGCAGTGCGTCCCAGTGCGCCTGCTTCGCGCACACGGTCGCCGGGCCGTAGACCTCGGTCAGCCCGTACACGTGCAGCAGGTCGAAGCCGATCTCCTTCATCTTCGCGATCACGGCCGGCGCGGGCGCCGCGCCGGCGACCATCGCGTGCACCGTGTGATCGATGCCCGCGCGGAACTCGGCCGGCGCGTTCGCGATCGCGCTCTGCACGATCGGCGCACCGCAGTAATGCGTGATGCGTTCGCTGCGGATCAGGTCGAACACCGTCTTCGCGTCGAACTTGCGCAGGCAGACGTTCACGCCCGCACGCGCCGCGACGGCCCACGGAAAGCACCAGCCGTTGCAGTGGAACATCGGCAGCGTCCACAGATACACCGCGTGCTTCGGCATGTCCCATTCGAGGATGTTGCTGATCGCCGCGAGATACGCGCCGCGATGGTGATAGACGACGCCCTTCGGATCGCCCGTCGTGCCGGACGTGTAGTTCAGCGCGATTGCATCCCATTCGTCGGCGGGCGGCGTCCACGCGTAGTCGGGGTCGCCGCCCGCGACGAACGCTTCGTAGTCGGTCGCGCCCGCGAAGCGCGCGGGGTCGGCCGGCATCGCGTCGGCGACGCTGACGATCTTCAGGCCCGGCACTTCGCGCGCCGCCCGGTGCGCGAGATCCGCGTATTCGGTGTCGACGATCAGCACCTTCGCTTCGCCGTGACGCAGCATGAACAGCACCGACGAGATGTCGAGCCGCGTGTTGATCGTGTTGAGCACGGCGCCGGCCATCGGCACGCCGAAGTGCACCTCCACCATCGCCGGGATGTTCGGCAGCACCGCCGCGACCGTGTCGCCGCGCGCGACGCCGGCCTGCGCGAGCGCGCTTGCGAGCTGCTTCGCCCGCGTATGGGTCTCGCCCCACGTGCGCCGCACGTCGCCGTGCACGATCGCGAGGCGCTCGCCGTAGACTTCGGCCGCGCGGACCAGAAAATCGATCGGCGTGAGCGGCACGTAGTTGGCGTCGCGGCGGCCGAGTCCGGCCTCGAACATCTGCGTCATGATCCTGTCTCCCGTTTTCCGTCGATCGGCGCATGCGTCGACGCCGCGGCGCACGCTTCGATCTCGTATCCAGCCGGAGTGCATGCACCCCGATTCGTTTTGATGTGGTTCAATTGCCGACAGCCTAACGGGCGCTATTGTGAGCCGTCTGTCATCGAAACGACAGAGTGCGCCTCGAGCGCTGCGCGTTATCCCTATCCTCGCAAACCCGCATCCATGCACGACCCTCTCGTTGCGCCGCCCGACGCGACCGCTACCTCGGCCACCCCGTCGGCCAACCCGCCGGCCGACACGCCGCTCGAACCTGGCCCATTGCCCGCGCTTCCCGCGCTGTCCGCGCTGTTCGGCCAGTGCGCGTGGTTCCGCGCGCTGGCGCCGGAACACCAGGCGCTCGTGCTCGCGCAGTCGCGCGCCGAGCAGCGCGAGGCCGGCGACGTGATCGCGCAGCGGCTCGCGCCGTCCGAGTACTGGATCGGCGTGCATCGCGGGTTGCTGAAGCTCGCGATCTTCAACGCGTCGGGCCGTGGCTGCACGTTTTCCGGCGTGCCGTCGGGCGGCTGGTTCGGCGAAGGCAGCGTGATCAAGCGCGAGCTGCGCAAGTACGAAGTCGTCGCGGTCCAGCGCTCGACCGTGCTGTTCGTGCCGGTCGACACGTTCCATGCGCTGCTCGACACGAGCCTGCCGTTCACACGCTTCGTGATCCATCAGCTCAACAACCGGATGGGCGAATTCATCGCATCGATCCAGAATAGCCGCCTGCTCGACGTCGACGCGCGCGTCGCACAGGCGCTCGCGCAGCTGTTCAACCGCGACCTGTACCCGGACACCGGCCCGTCGCTCGCGATCTCGCAGGAGGAACTGGGGATGCTCGTCGGCGTGTCGCGGCAGCGGATCAACCAGGCGCTGCAGCAACTCGAGAAGCGCGGCGTGCTGCGGCTCGCGTACAACCAGATCGAGGTCGTCGATCTGGCCGCGCTCGCGCGGGTCGGGATGGAACAGATCTGAGCGAGCCCGATGAACGGAATCGTCGCCGCTGCGGCATGCGCATCCGGTTCGGCAGCCGTTTGCGGGCACCTGCGTCCGCGCGCATTTCCTCCGATGAATCGGCTCGTCAGCGCCGCGCCGCAACCTGACACCTTCGCCAGTTTCGCGTCAGTAACCCGTTCAGCCCCGACGCCTATCATTCGGATTCCCTCCACCGACGCCTGATCACCGCCTGTCCCACCGCCTCCATGTGGATCGTCAATCTCGCGCTCAGGCGCCCCTACACGTTCATCGTGATGGCCGTCATGATCGTGCTGGCCACCCCGCTTGCGCTGATGCGCACGCCTGTCGACGTGCTGCCGGCGGTCAACATCCCCGTCATCAGCGTGATCTGGAATTACAACGGCTTCTCGGCGTCGGAGATGACCAATCGCATCACGGCCGTGCATGAGCGGATCCTGACGACGACCGTCAACAACATCGAGCACATCGAGTCGACGTCGCTGCCCGGCATCGCGGTCGTGAAGGTGTTCCTGCAACCCGGCGCGAACGTGCAGACGGCCATCGCGCAGACGGTCTCGTCCGCGCAGGCGATCGTCCGCCAGATGCCGCAGGGCGCGACGCCGCCGCTCGTGATCACGTATTCCGCGTCGAGCATCCCGGTGATCCAGCTCGGGCTGTCGAGCAAGACGCTCAGCGAACAGTCGCTCGCCGACATCGCGCTCAACTTCCTGCGCCCGCAACTGATCACGGTGCGCGGCGCGCAGATTCCGTTCCCGTATGGCGGCCGCACGCGCGTGGTCGCGATCGACCTCGATGCGCAGGCGCTGCTCGCGAAGGGCCTCACGCCGGCCGACATCGTCAACGCGGTCAACACGCAGAATCTCGTGCTGCCGACCGGCACCGCGAAGATGGGCCAGAGCGAATACCGGATCGACACGAACGCGTCGGCGGACACGATCGCCGACATCAACGACCTGCCGATCCAGACCGTCAACGGCGCGACGACCTACCTGCGCGAAGTCGCATCGGTGCGCGACGGCTTCGCGCCGCAGACCAACGTCGTGCGCCAGAACGGCCAGCGCGGCGTGCTGATGTCGATCCTGAAGACCGGCGATGCGTCGACGCTGAAGGTCGTGTCGGATCTGAAGGCACTGCTGCCGAAGGTGATCCCGACGCTGCCCGAAGGGCTCACGATCACGCCGCTGTTCGACCAGTCGGTGTTCGTCAACGCCGCGGTGCAGGGCGTGATTCACGAGGCGCTGATCGCCGCCGTGCTGACCGCGATGATGATCCTGCTGTTCCTCGGCAACTGGCGCAGCACGCTGATCATCGCGATCTCGATCCCGCTGTCGATCTTCACGTCGCTGATCGCGCTGTCGGCGCTCGGCGAGACCATCAACATCATGACGCTCGGCGGGCTCGCGCTCGCGGTGGGGATCCTGGTCGACGACGCGACCGTCACGATCGAGAACATCGAGCGGCACCTGCATCTCGGTACTAGCTTGCACGAAGCGATTCTCGAAGGCGCGGGCGAGATCGCGGTGCCCGCGTTCGTGTCGACGCTGTGCATCTGCATCGTGTTCGTGCCGATGTTCTTCCTGACGGGCGTCGCGCGCTTCCTGTTCGTACCGCTCGCCGAGGCGGTGGTGTTCGCGATGCTCGCGTCCTACGTACTGTCGCGCACGCTCGTGCCGACGCTCGCGATGCTGCTGTTCCGCCCGCAGCAGGCCGGCACCGGCCCCGATCATTCGACGTCGCGCTTCGCGCGCATCCATCACGCGTTCAACGGTGCGTTCGAGCGGCTGCGCGCGTGGTACATCGTGCTGCTCAGCATGCTGCTGGTGCGCCGCCGCTTCTACGCGATGTGCTTCCTCGGTTTCTGCGTGCTGTCGACCGGCCTCGTGTTCGTGCTCGGCCGCGACTTCTTCCCGAACGCCGATTCCGGCAACATCCGGCTGCACTTGCGCGCGCCCACCGGCTACCGGATCGAGGAAACCGCCCGCCTCACCGACCAGGTCGAGCGCGTGATCCGCGAAGCCGTGCCGCCCGACGAGCTGGGTGCGATCGTTGACAATCTCGGGCTGCCGGTGAGCGGCATCAACCTGTCGTACAGCAACAGCGGCACGATCGGATCGCTCGACGGCGAACTGCTGATCGCGCTCAAACCCGGCCATCGCGCGACCGCGCACTACGTGCAGACGCTGCGCACGCTGCTGCCGCGGCGCTTCCCCGGCGTCGAATTCTTCTTCCAGCCGTCGGACATCATCACGCAGATCCTGAACTTCGGTCAGCCGGCCGCGATCGACGTGCAGGTGCTCGGCAACGATCTCGCGAGTAACATGACTATCGCGAGCAGCCTGATGAAGAAGATCAGGCGAATCCCCGGCGCCGTCGACGTGCACGTGCTGCAGCGCAACGACGAACCGACCCTGGTGGCCGACATGGACCGTACGCGCATGCAGCAGCTCAGCCTCTCCGCGCAGAACGTCGCGCAGAACATGCTGATCTCGCTGTCCGGCAGTTCCCAGACGACGCCGTCGTTCTGGATCAATCCGCGCACGGGCGTCCAGTACCCGCTGCAGATCCAGACCCCGCAATACAACATCTCGTCGATCGACGACCTGCTCGGCACGCCGATTTCCGCGAGCGGCCGCACCGGCCTGCCGCCGCAATTGCTCGGCAACCTCGTGCGAGTCCATCCTGTCGCGAGTCCGGCCGTGGTCACGCACTACAACATCCGTCCGGCGATCGACCTGTACGTGAGCGTCGAGGGCCGCGATCTCGGCTCGGTCGCGGGCGAGATCGACCGGATCGTGTCCGACGCGGGCGCGACGCTGCCGCGCGGCACCGAGCTGTCGGTGCGCGGCCAGGTCGAGACGATGCGCACGTCGTATCTCGGCCTCGGCGCCGGCGTCGCGATGGCGATCGTGCTCGTCTACCTGCTGATCGTCGTGAATTTCCAGTCGTGGCTCGACCCGCTGATCATCATCAGCGCGATGCCGGCCGCGCTTGCCGGCATCGCGTGGATGCTGTTCATCACCGGCACGCACCTGAGCGTGCCCGCACTCACCGGCGCGATCATGACGGTGGGCGTCGCGACCGCGAACAGCATCCTGGTCGTGTCGTTCGCGCGCCAGCGTCTCTCGGCCGGTGCGCCGCCGCTCACGGCCGCGCTGGAGGCCGGCGCGACGCGGATCCGCCCGGTGCTGATGACGGCGCTCGCGATGATCATCGGGATGGTGCCGATGGCACTCGGTCTCGGCGAAGGCGCCGAGCAGAACGCGCCGCTCGGCCGCGCGGTGATCGGCGGGCTGCTGTTCGCCACCGTTTCGACGCTGCTGTTCGTGCCGCTCGTGTTCGGCGGCGTGCATGCGCGGCTGGCCCGCCGGCGCGCGCGCCAGGCCGGACACTGACTTTCGCCCACCCTATACCCGGTTGGATTGGTTGAATTCATGGAAGAGAAACATCACAGCTCCGTCGGCATCCAGGTGGACGAACACGGCATGCACCTGCCGACGCGCACGTCGGTGTCGCGGCGCGCGCGGGTCGTGCTGATCGTGATCGGCGTGCTGCTGGCCGCGGGCGCCGCGCGCACGATCGTCGTCAACGTGTTGAACCGCGGCCGGCTCGACGCGGTGGCCGAGCAGAACACGCGCCAGTACGTGAGCATCGTGCATCCGGTCGATGCGGCCAGCGGCGGCAAGCTGACGCTGCCCGGCACGCTGCGCGGCTTCGTCGAGGCGCCAATCTATGCGCGTGCGAGCGGCTACGTGCTGCGCTGGCAGGCCGACATCGGCGCGCACGTGAAGCAGGGCCAGCTGCTTGCCGAGCTCGACACGCCCGAGCTGAACCAGGAGCTCGCGCAGGCCACCGCGCAGCGCCAGCAGGCGCAGGCCGCGCTCGCGCTCGCGAAGACGTCGTTCGACCGCGCGCAGCAGCTGCGCCAGCGCGATGCGGTGTCGCAGCAGGAACTCGACGACCGCCAGGGCGCGTTCAATCAGGGCACCGCGAACCTCGCGGCGGCCGATGCGAACATGCGCCGGCTCACCGAACTGAAGGGCTTCCAGCGCATCGTCGCGCCGATCGACGGTGTCGTCACGCAGCGCAACGTCGACGTCGGCGACCTCGTCAATTCCGGCAACGCGGGCCGCTCGCTGTTCACGGTCGTGCAGGCCGACCGGCTGCGCCTGTACGTGCAGGTGCCGCAGGCCTACGCGCAGCAGGTGAAGGTCGGCCAGCACGTGGGCGTCGCGCAGGCCGAACTGCCCGGCAAGACCTTCGACGGCACGGTCACGCGCACGTCCCAGGCGATCGATGTCGCGACGCGTTCGCTGCAGATCGAGATCACGCTGCCGAACCCGGACGGCCGGCTGCTGCCCGGCGCGTACGTGCAGGCGACGCTGCCGATGACGCCGGTCGGCCGCCTGCAGATACCGGCCAATACGTTGCTGTTCCGTGCCGAGGGGCCGACGGTCGCGACCGTCGACGCGAACGGCCAGGTGCGCCTGAAGGCGGTGACGGTCGTACGCACGATCGGTCTGCCCGATCGTGCGTACGA
>NZ_VWWG01000175.1:0-12761 GCF_011753085.1 Burkholderia sp. Tr-862 | reverse complement strand
ACTGCGAGCTCGAACCCCGACCAGGCGCCCGGCACGCGCAGCCCCGGCGCGGCCTCGACGAGCGGCGCGAACCACGGGTCGCGCGCGAGCCCGCCGCCGATCGCGGCCGGATCGGCGCCGAGATCGAACATCGACGCGACGCGGCGCGCGAATGCGTCGTCGACATGGCGCGCGGCCGCCCCTTCGACCGTCGCGATCAGGCAATGCCGGCGCGGATGCTTCGTAACCGTAAGGCGGCCCGCGTCGCCGTTCAGATCGACGATGCGGCGATACACGCCGTCGACGACCTGTTCGACACCCGGAATCGCACGTCCGCTGAAGAAGCGCAGCACGCGCGCCCAGTCGTACGGCGCCTTGAAGCGCAGCTCCATCTGCGCGGACGGCGGCACCTGGCCGCCGTTCGCGCTCGAGGTAATCGTGGTTGTTTCGATGCTCAAACTACGTTGCCCTCCGCAACGGCTTCGGTTTCATCGTCGCGCATACGGCGCGCCTCGGACGCGAGCAGCGTCGCCTTGCGGCGCACGCCCCAGCGATATCCGGCAAGCGCGCCGCCCTTCTGCACGACACGATGGCACGGAATCGCGAGCGCGACCGGGTTCGACGCGCAGGCCGATGCGACGGCGCGCACTGCACGCGGCGAGCCGAGCGCCTCGGCGATCTCCGAGTAGCTGCGCGTTTCGCCGTACGGGATGTGCGTCAGCGCTTCCCAGACGCGCTGCTGGAACGCGGTCGGCGCGATGTCGAGCGGCAGGTCGAACGCGTGCCGCGTGCCGTCGAGATACGCGCGGATCTGCGCGACGAACGGCGCGAGCCGCGACGGCGCTTCGACCAGCTCGGCGCGCGCGAACGCGTCCTTCAGTTCGTCGACGAGCGGCGCCGGTTCGTCGCCGAACGCGATCCGGCAGATGCCCTGTTCGGTCGCGGCGACGAGCACCGTGCCGAGCGGCGTCGACGCGGTCGCATAGTCGATCCGCAGCCCGGCGCCCTGGCGACGGAACGCGGACGGCGCCATCCCCAACTCGCGCGGCACCGATGCGTAGAGCCGCGACGGTGAATTGAAACCCGCGTCGACGGCCGCCTGCGTCACCGGCTGCCCGCTTTGCAACGCCTCGCGCAGCGCGGCGCCGCGCTGCGCGGCCTGGTACTGCCGCGGCGACACGCCGACCACGCGCTTGAACAGCCGCTGCAGGTGGAACGGGCTCACGTGCACGGCATCGCTGAGCTGCTGCAGCGTGAGCCGCTCCGGATGCGCGTCGAGCACCGCGCATGCCCGATTGACGATTTCGAGCTCGCGCGGCAGCCCTTCCGGCTGGCAGCGCTTGCACGGGCGAAAGCCTGCCGCGCGCGCCGCGGCCGGGTCGGCGAAAAAGGAGACATGCTCGCGCCGCGGCAGCCGCGACGCGCAGCTCGGGCGGCAGAACACGCCGGTGGTACGCACGCCATAGAAGAACGCGCCGTCCGCATTCGGATCGCGGGCGGTCACGGCGCCCCAGCGGGCATCGTCGGTCGGATAGGCGGTTTTCATCTGAACCTCGCACTCTCTAGTGTAGATGGTGCCTACTCTAGACATCGGCATGGGCCGTCGCGCCCTGAATCTTGCTCTGTGATTCGCGTTGGCAAAACCGGGGACGCATCCAAATCGATCAATCGGACGAAAAGCCGCGCGAGCGCTGCCCGGACGCCACTTTCGTCATCTTCCCGTCACCTTTTTGCTGCAGTGCGGCTGCGACAAATCGCCGTCCTGACCATTTTTTACACTCGGAATATTGCAACGCACCATCGCCGTGTGTATAGTTGGAACTGTCTCCTCCATGTCTCCTCCTGATATGGATTAAGCCCGTTCCGCTCTGCGTGAACGGGCTTTTTTTCGTCCGTCGATCGGTGACGCGTTCCGGCATCCAGCGCCGGCGCGGTCTACACTCGGGGCACGCCATCCATGAAGGAGTGCCTGCTCATGAAACCGACCATCCGCGCGATCGATCACGTCGTGCTGCGCGTGACCGACATGGCTGCGATGACGCGCTTTTACTGCGACGCCGTCGGCTGCCACGTGGAGAAGGAACAACCCGACCTGGGCCTCGTGCAGCTGCGCGCCGGCGACGCACTGATCGACCTGCTGTCGGTCGGCGGCCCGATCGACCGTCCCGACAGCGGCCCGCCCGGCACCGGCCGCAATCTCGACCATCTCTGCCTGCGCGTCGAGCCGTTCGACCCCGACGCGCTGATCGAGCATTTCGCCGCGCACGGCGCGCGCCCCGGCGCCCCCGCCGAGCGCTACGGCGCCGGCGGCTACGGGCCGTCGATCTATCTGTTCGATCCCGAAGGGAACATGCTGGAATTCAAGGGACCGCCCGCCGCGCTCGGCTGAGCGTCGGCCGTCACGCGCCGGCGCGCGCCTTCAGCACGGTCCATTCGACTGCAACCGGATCGTGGTCGGCGCTCGAGATCCACGCGGCGCCGTCCTGCACCGTGCATTGCAGACGCATCGTGCGCTCGGCGAGGCGCCCGAGCGCGGCCGCGACGCCGTCGGCCAGCGACAGCACCTGCACGTTGCGCAGCCGCTCCACCTTGCTGCGCACGCCCTGCCACCAGATGTCCGACGCCTTGCCGCCGTACGCGATCACAGTGACCTGCCCGGCGCGGCCGGCCGCCTTCGAGATGCGCCGTTCGTCGGGCTGGCCGGCCTCGATCCATACGTCGATCGCGCCCGTCAGGTCCTTTTGCCACAGATCGGGCTCGTCGACGTCCGACAGCCCCTTGGAGAATTCGAGACGCTCGTGCGCGAACAGCGCGAACGCGACGATGCGCACCATCATCCGCTCGTCGGTTTCCGACGGGTGACGGGCGACCGTCAATGCGTGATCGGCGTAGTAGTGCCGATCCATGTCGGCGATTTGCAGCTCGGCTTTGTAGATCGTGGATTTCAGCGCCATGCGGATACGGCCCGGGCGGGCATTCGGTTCGGTGGGTCGTGATGATACCGAATGCACGCCGCCCGGCACGCGACGGGCGCTCCACAGCACGACGGCCCGGCATCGGCCGGGCCGCGTTTTGGCCGCGCCGCCAGCGCATCGGCCGGCGCGCGGGGGCGCGAGAGGTGCGCGTGCGGTTACTGCTTGACGAAGCGCGAATCGGTCCAGAGACCCTGCTGGTCGCTGTTGTCGGCGCTGACGAACTGAACGTCGCCCTGGTCGACCGACACCACGCGGAAGCGCTGGCCTTCCGGCACCGACAGGCAACGGTAGTCATCGAAGTACTGCTGCTTCGCCTGCGACTTGCCGTCACGCTCGTGGTTCAGTACGGAGTCCAGATTGTCTTTCGACAGACAACCCCATGCATTCTTCGTCAGCTGGATTTCCTGCTTCGGCTGGACAGCCGCATCGCCGCCTGCCTGGGCAATCGACACCACGGAAAATGCACCGACAAGGGCAAAAAGGACACCGGTTCGATTCATCATGTTTTTGTCTCCAGGCTTGCGGGCACCAGGCTGGGTTAGCTATGTGTTTAAAGGTGATCGTGAACCCGCGTTTTTCACTTTAGAAGACCGGCAAGCGATAGCAAGCACATTTGTTGTGCGATCGCAATAGCGGCGAATTGTCGCACCCTGCGCGCACCCGGTTTTTCGCGTGTCGCCCATGGGCGCCGATGTCTACCGGCCCGCGGCGCGGTGCGCATCGCCGGTCGCAAAGCATTGCGGGGCAAGACTTTCAGCAAAGTTACAATACGCCGATTGAACGGTTTGGATAATTCATTTCAATATCCGGATTATTTTGGTGCGCCGCACACAAAGTCATCCGAAACGATATGAATTTACCGCAGTGCGGGATCGCATTTACTTGATACAAGAAAAATGCCAGGTATAAGCGCGTTCGTATTTACCCGTATTTTTCGAGTGGGCCGGGCGCCCGCGGCAGCGGGGCCGCGGGGGTTTTCACCCGTATTTTTACCCTGCTTTATTCAGGCCGTTTGCGGGCGCTCGAAATAATCGCGCTGGAAAATGCACATGCGATACGCGTTGTGATACGCGCCGTTGCCGAAAAATTCTTCCCTCAATTCCGCCTCGTGCTGGAATCCGCATTTCTCGTACACGTGGATGGCCGCCGCATTCGACGTATCGACGATCAGGTACAGCTTGCGCATGTTCAGCACCTTGAACGCGTATTCGATCGCGAGGCGCGTCGCCTGGCCGGCATAACCGCGCCCCTGGCGTTGGGGCGCGATGATGATCTGAAACTCGCCGCGACGATGGATGTAGTCGAGCTCGATCAGCTCGACGAGGCCGACCAGTTCGTCCTGCGGATCGACCGCGACGAAGCGGCGCTCGCGCTGGTCGTGCACGTGACGGTCATACAGTTGCGACAGCTCGGAGAAGGTTTCGTACGGCTCCTCGAACCAGTAGCGCATGATCTTCGCGTCGTTGTTCAGCTCGTGAACGAAGCGCAGGTCCTGGCGCTCCAGCGGCCGCAATGCAAGCGTGTGCTTGTCGTTCTGGAGTTGCATGTTGGTGTCCTTTTTGATGCCCGCGCGTGCGTGAAACACCCGTGACGCGCTACCGCGAACAGGGGTATTCCGCGGTGCAAGAAGTTGACCGCGGGCGAAGTTCAGAGCCTAGAATGGGAGCAAGGGTTCCTGCCACCGCAAGGAGGCTATCGTGATCGAGCAAGTCATACTCGGCATCTTCCTCGTGCTGCCACTCGTGATCGTGGCTGCGCTGTTCTCCGACGAACTGTGGCAGGAACATCGGCGCCAGCATCCGCGCGACGAAAACGCACCGCATATCGACTGGAAGCATCCGTGGCGCCGCGTGCGGCGCGGGCACTGAGTCGATCGCCTTCCCCGCAGTGCAGCCGTCCGGGCGGGCCGCCCCGAACGGTGCCGCCTTCCGGTACGAACCGATTCCCGCTCAACCAGCGAGACGCCGACGTGAACGACAAACCCGCTCTCCCTCCGCACGATATCCCCGGCGAAGCGATCGATCTGCAGATCGCCGACGTGCTGGCCGCCGTCCGCTACCCCGCGAACAAGGATGCGATCGTCGACGCCGCGCGCGATGCGGGCGCGAGCAACGAAGTGCTGTCGATGCTCGACGGCCTGCCCGAACAGGACTACGCGGACGTCAATGCCGTCACGCGCTGGGTCGCCGGCAACTTCGGCCCCGGCCTCGGTATTTGAACGCGCGCCAATAACGAGATAGGATCGGGCCGCACCGATCGCATCGCGGCCGGATGCATGTCGCCCGGCGCCAAGACCGGGCGTTTCCGCATAAGCGCCCGGGGGAATCCATGGAAGGAATTCTGATCCAGCACACGACGCGTCGTCAGCTGTGGTTCGGCGCGCTGACGGCACTTGTCATCGTGCTCGCGCTCGGGATCGCCGCGCCACACGCGAACGTCGCGCTGCCGGCCGTCGAGCCGTTCATGCCGATGTGCGCGCTGACCGTGTTCACCACCGCGAGCATCGCCGCATTCTTCCTTGGCGCGCAGTTCACCGTGACGCGCCAGCCCGTGCTCGGCGCGCTCGGCGGCGCCTATGCGTTCACCGCACTCGCCGTCGCGCTGCAGCTGCTGACCTTTCCCGGCGTGTTCGCGCCGCATGGGCTGTTCGGCGCACAACCGCAAAGCGCCGCGTGGATGTGGATCTTCTGGCACGCCGGCTTCCCTGGTTTCGTCATGGTCGCGCTGCTCGCGCGCGCTCGGCTGGCGCGCGCGCCGATCGGCGCCCGGCAGACGCGCTGGTGGACGCTCGCGCTGGTCGGCGGGCCCGCTGTCTCCGCCGGGCTGCTGTGCCTGTTCGCGCTGAACGTGTCGCTGCCACCCGCGTTTCATCCGCCGGGCAATGCGGCCGTGCTGCCTGTCAACGGCGTCGCGCTCGTCGTGTGGATGCTCAATGCGCTGGCGCTCGTCGCGGTGCTGGTCTCCGGCCGGCTGCGCACGACACTCGACCTCTGGCTCGCGATCGCGGTGCTCGCGTGTCTGACCGATACGACGCTGAACCTGTTGAGCACCCATCGTTTCACGATCGGCTGGTATCTCGCGCGCGTGTTCAGCATGTTCACGCCGGGCATACTCGTGTGCGTGCTCGCCTGGGAAGTGACGATGCTGTATCAGCGGCTGTTCGAGGCGCACACGATGCTGATCCGTTCGTCCGCACGGGACGGGCTGACGGGCGCGTTCAATCGCAGCCACTTCAACGATCACTTTCACACGCTGTTCCTGCAGGCGCGGCGACAGGGCGAACCGCTGTCGCTGCTGATGGTCGACGTCGATCACTTCAAGGCATACAACGACGCGTTCGGTCACGTGAAGGGCGATGCGTGCCTGATCGCGGTCGCGAATGCGCTGGCCGGTGCGGTGCGGCGGCCGGCGGATATCGTCGCGCGCTACGGCGGCGAGGAGTTTGCGATCGTGCTGCCGAACACCGGCGCGCGCGGTGCGCGGCTCGTTGCCGAGGAAGCGCGCGAAGCCGTGCTGCGGCTCGATCTCGCGATGCCGTCGTCATCGGCAGGACGCGTGAGCGTCAGCGTCGGCTGCGCGACCGTGTCGGCCGACGAGCTCTCGACGCCCGATGCGTTGATCGAAGCCGCCGATGCCGCGCTGTACCGCGCGAAGGATGCGGGGCGAAACCGCGTCGTCGTGGCGTGAAAACGTCTGCGGATTGGGGATTTGTTACGGTCATTGTGACCGGAATAATCCGCCGTTACGGAATCCGGCACGGGGAAACGATCGCTTACACGCCGTGTTGAGCGCGCTCGCTATGCTCGGTTCATCTCGAATCCGAGCAGGTGAACGCGATGAAGAAAACCCTCTTACTGATTGCCGGTGTGGCCGTGCTGTTGAGCGGCTGCATCGTGGTGCCGGATGGCGGCGGGTATTACGGTGGTGGCGGGTATTACCATCATCATCGGCATTGGGATTGATGACGGTAGCGGGTTCGGATGCGTCGGCATGCAAGTGTAGCGAGCAGCATCGACGGTCCGGGCCGCAGCCCCGTCAAGCCGGCTTGACCGGCTCCGCATGCATCAGAAATACCTGTAGCGCAGCGAGTGTTTCGCCGTGCAGACGGTCGAGCCGCGCATCCTTGTTCCCGTCCTTGACAGGATTACAGGGCGAACAGGGAATGTCCCGCACCGTCGGGCTGTCGTGAGAGCATGCGCTCACTTCCCGATACAGAACCGGCTAAAGATAACCCCCAGCAGATCATCGGAAGTGAATTCCCCGGTAATCGCATTGAGTTGTTCCTGCGCGAGCCGCAGCTCCTCCGCGAACAGATCGAGCGACTGAGCGCGCTGCTCCGCATGATCCGCCGCCTGCGCAAGATGCTCCTGCGCGGCCCGCAGCGCGATCAGATGCCGCTCGCGCGCGAGATACACCCCTTCGGCCCCGGCCTGCCACCCGGCGATCCGCAGCAGCTCCGCGCGCAGCATGTCGATCCCGTCGCCGCGCTTCGCCGATAGATGCACCTCGGTCAGATCGCCTTCCGCCGTCGGATGCTCGACGCACGCCGGCACGCCGGTGAGGTCCGTCTTGTTGAGCACGCGCACCACCGGCACGCCGCCCGGAAACCGCGCGGCGATCACCTCGTCATCCGCCGTCATCCCCGTGCGCGAATCGAGCAGATGCAGCACGACGTCCGCGCGCTCGATCTCGCTCCAGGTGCGCGCGATCCCGATCCGCTCGACTTCGTCCTCCGTCTCGCGCAGCCCGGCCGTATCGATGATGTGCAGCGGAATCCCCTCGACCTGGATCGTCTGCGCGACCTTGTCGCGCGTCGTGCCCGCGATCGGCGTGACGATCGCCAGCTCCGCGCCGGCGAGCGCATTCAGCAGCGACGACTTGCCGACGTTCGGCTGCCCCGCCAGCACGACCGACAGCCCCTCGCGCAGCAGTGCACCCTGCCGCGCGTCGCCGAGCACGTGCGCGAGCTGCTCGCGGATCTTCGCGAGCTTGCCGCGCGCATCGGCCGCTTCCAGGAAGTCGATTTCCTCTTCCGGGAAATCGAGCGTCGCCTCGACCAGCATCCGCAGCGTGATCACGTCCTCGACCAACGCATGAATCTGCCGCGAGAACGCGCCATCGAGCGAGCGCCCGGCCGAGCGCGCCGCCGCTTCGGTGCTCGCCTCGATCAGGTCGGCGACGGCCTCGGCCTGCGCGAGATCGAGCTTGTCGTTCAGGAACGCGCGCCGCGTGAACTCGCCCGGCTGCGCGAGCCGCAGCCCGAAGCCGCGCCCTGCGTCCAGGCAGCGCTGCAGCAGCAGCTGCATCACGATCGGTCCACCATGCCCCTGCAGTTCCAGCACGTGCTCGCCGGTGTACGAATGCGGCGCGGGGAAATACAGCGCGATCCCGCGGTCGAGCGGCGCGCCGTGCTCGTCGAGGAACGGCACGTAGCTCGCATGGCGCGGCGCGAGCCGCTGCCCGCACAACGCGTCGATCAGCGGCAGCGCGGCCGCCTCGCCGCCGCGCCCGAACGACACGCGGACGACGCCGATGCCGCCCCGGCCGGCAGCAGTGGCAATGGCGACGATCGGATCGGAATCGGTAGCGAGCATGGGAATCGGACGAATCGGGTAAGCAGACAGTGAATGGTGCGCCCGCGCAACAGTTCGGGCATCGGGACGCCGGCATTGTAGCGTGCCGGCCCGCACGCCACCGGACGCCATATCGGTTTCGAACTCGGCCGAATTTATCCCGACGGAGCTAAGTCGAGTATCAATCCCGGGCAGCCGCGTCCTGTCCATTTCGGACGAATATGCCTGTCGGAGTGGCTCGATGCTGGGGCCCCCAAATCCGCCGTACGCTCCGCGACAGGTTGGGATTCATCCAAATAGGCTATGTTTATCTTATATAGTTGTCTGAGACGCGTCGGAGGAATTGCACAATCACCCCCATGCCGACACCCGAAGAAAAAGCAGCGTTCTCGGAACGCCTGAAATTCGCCTTGCGGCGCAGCCCGGAGAAGGTCACCGGTGCGACGGAGCTCGCGAACCGGTTCAATCTGCGTCACCGCGGTGCGCAGCCGGTTTCGCCGCAAACGGCGCACAAATGGCTGACGGGCCGCACGATTCCGACGCCGGACAAACTCGAAACGCTCGCCGGCTGGTTGCGCGTGGAGCTGCACTGGTTGCACTACGGCCCATCGCCGAGCGTGATCGAGCATACGACGCCGCAACCGCTGCCGCGTGACGAGCGCTATCCGCCGACACCCGAGACGATCGAACTTGCGTCGAAGATCGAAGCGCTACCGCCGCATCAGCGCTACCTCGTTCAGGAGCTGATCGAGCAGTTCTACGGCGGCGAACCGAAAATCGAAGCGAAGAAGGCCTGAACGGCAGCGGCCCACGTACGCGCACGCCGCCGCGCCACCTGCCGGAAACTAAAAAGCCGCATGGATCGCTCCATGCGGCTTTTTTGCGTGCATCGCGGGCGGCTGGCCGCCCGCGTGTGCCACGGGCGTCAGGCCGGCTTCTTCTTGACCCCGCCGAGCTTGCGCGTGATGTAGTACTGCTGCGCGATCGACAGCACGTTGTTCACGACGTAGTACAGCACCAGGCCAGCCGGGAAGAAGAAGAACATCACCGAGAACGCGATCGGCATGAACTTCATCATCTTCGCCTGGACCGGGTCCGGCGGCGTCGGGTTCAGGCTCGTCTGCACGAACATCGAGACGGCCATCAGCACCGGCAGGATGAAGAACGGATCGCGCTGCGACAGGTCGTGAATCCACAGAATCCACGGCGCGCCGCGCATTTCGACCGACGCGAGCAGCACCCAGTACAGCGAGATGAACACCGGGATCTGGATCACGACCGGCAGGCAGCCGCCGAACGGATTGACCTTCTCGGTCTTGTACAGCTCCATCAGCGCGGCGTTCATCTTCTGCGGATCGCTCTTGAAGCGTTCGCGCAGCGCCTGCATGCGCGGCGTGATTTCCTTCATGCGCGCCATCGACTTGTAGCTCGCGGCCGACAGCGGGAAGAACACGGCCTTGATCAGCACCGTCAGCAGCACGATCGCCCAGCCCCAGTTGCCGACGAAGCCGTGGATCTTCTCGAGCAGCCAGAACAGCGGCTTCGCGATGATCGTCACCCAGCCGTAGTCCTTCACGAGTTCCAGGCCCGGCGCGATGCCTTCGAGCATGCGCTCTTCTTCCGGACCGGCGAACAGGCGCGCCTGCACGTCGGCCGACTGGCCCGGAGCAATCGCGGCGACCGGCTGCTTCACGCCGACGCGATACAGCGCCGGATCGATCTTTTCAGCGTAGATGTCGCGCTTCGCGCCCTGCTGCGGAATCCAGGCCGACGCGAAGTAGTGCTGCACCATCGCGACCCAGCCGTTGTCGGCCGCCTTCTCGAAGTTCGCCTTGTTCTTGTCGAGGTCGCTGAAATCGATCTTCTGGAAGTGCTTCGCGTCCGTGTAGACCGCCGGTCCGAGGAACGTGTGCGAGAACATTGGCGTTTCGACGGCCGTGTTGTCGCGCACCAGTTCCATGTAGACCGTCGGCGTGACGGGTGCCGTGCCGACGTTGTCGATCTTGGTGTCGACGCCGATCACGTAGCTGCCGCGCGTGAACGTGTAGGTCTTCACGACCTTCACACCGCCCTTCACCGGCGATTCGAACGACAGCTTCAGCGCGTTCTGGTCGCCCGTCAGCGACGTCGGGCCCGCATTGACCTGCGTGTAGACGTCGTTGTGGTTCGGGAAGTCGCCGCCGAGCAGGCCCGTGCGTGCGAGATACGTGTGGCCGGCCGTGTGGTCGAACAGCGTGATGTACAGGTCCGGCTGCTTGCCGTCGCCCTGCTTCTTCAGCGTCAGCTTCGCGAGCGTGCCGCCGCGCGTGTCGATTTCGCCGTCATACACGTCGGTCGAGAACTTCACGAGCTGCGCCTGCGCGGCCGGTGCCGTCGTCGACGGTGCGGTGCCCGCCGCGGCGGCAGGCACTTCACCTGCGGTCGTCGTCGTCGCGCCCGTGCCCGATGCGCCGCCGGCAGCGGCGGGGGCCGTCTGCGTGGCGCTCGGGAAGAACATCGACGGGCGTCCATGGGAGCGCTGCCAGTTGTCGTACAGCATGACAGCTGACATGAAGAAGATCACCCATAGGACGGTGCGTTTGATATCCATGCGTTGTCTCAGAGTCGATGGGACCGCGCGTCGGCTTCGCCGCGAGCGCGAGTGTCGGAGTTGGGCGGCGGGACGAGGTCGATGCCGCCCGCGGAAAACGGATGGCATCGGCACACGCGCCTGACGGCGAGATACGTGCCGCGCGCGGCGCCATGATACTGGATTGCCTCGCGCGCGTAATCCGAACAGGAAGGATAAAAACGGCAACGGTTGCCGAGCATAGGGCTCACGGCAACCTTGTAGAAGCGCAGCAAGGCGATCAATACCGTTTCCATACCTTGGGCGGCGCCGTTCGACGCCGCGTCAAAACCGGCCGGGCGGGCGCGAACGCCGCACCGGGCACGGATGCGTCACTCGGACGCGGGCTTCGACGCCCGGCGCGCGATCTCCCGGACTGCCCTGTCGAGCAGTTCGCGGATTTCAGCCGCGCACATCGCCGCGAGCGGGGCGGAAGCCGCGCTCGGCAGCGCTTTCTTGTCGAAGCGCGTGTGCTGCCGCAGCAGCAGGTCGTAACCGGCGAATTCGGCCCGGCGCAAGCGAAACGCGTCGCGCGCCAGCCGCTTCACGAGGTTACGTGTTACTGCACGCGGCGCATACTTCTTGCCGACGACGAGCCCCAGACGGGCAGGCTGACCGGTCGGCTTGCCGTAGATCACGAAGTGCGCGGAACGCCGCCAGGGGCGCAAACGAAAAACGGATGAAAATTCATCCGTTTTCAGAAGTCGCGCAGCTTTCGGGAAGGCGGCTTTCGTCTGCGACGGATTCGCACCCGGCTCGACGGCACCTTCCGCAGGACTGCGGACGGCGGACACAGCGCGCAACCTGCCTTAGATGGCGAGGCGCTTGCGGCCCTTCGCGCGGCGAGCGTTGATGACCTTGCGGCCACCTGCCGTCTTCATGCGGACACGGAAGCCATGGGTGCGCTTGCGGCGCGTCACGGACGGTTGGTAAGTACGTTTCATGATGTTCTCACTTGTTCGAGAATGTCGAAATTCAGGGGACCGCGTGCCCTTAACCGGAGGCATTCGGGCGAACGCAATCGCCGGGAATACAGGATTGGTTTTCGCGGAACCCGCTATTTAAACCGTTTTTCTCTTGGCGGTCAATACTTTAGGAGTCGTCCGCCTGTGCCGGCCTCTGCCGATCCGGCCCCGCGACCCACAACCCCAGCCTGTGGATAAGTCCCGCTGTGGCCGCGTTTGGCGTTAGAATCTCGCCTTATCTCCAAGAATCCCGCACGCCGCTTCGGCCCGCGCCTGCCCCTCCACACTGTGACGCAGGCGTCCGACGCACGCTCGCACGACCGCTTCGGGCCTTGTTGCGCCACCGCGACAAGGGCGCCGGCGAGCCGCGCTGTGCATGCAAAAAACGACAGCTACTTGATGAACGATTTCTGGCAACACTGTTCCGCACTGCTGGAGCGCGAGCTGACGCCCCAGCAGTACGTGACGTGGATCAAACCCTTGGCCCCGGTGGCCTTCGATGCGTCGGCGAACACGCTGTCCATCGCCGCGCCGAACCGCTTCAAGCTGGACTGGGTCAAGAGCCAGTTTTCGGGCCGGATCTCCGATCTGGCCCGGGATTTCTGGAATGCGCCGATCGAAGTCCAGTTCGTCCTCGATCCGAAAGCCGGCATGCGCAGCA